>JBEBGT010000177.1:0-6900 GCA_040081365.1 Candidatus Eiseniibacteriota bacterium
TCGCCCTCGTCATAGCGGGTGCGCTCGTGCACTCCGGCGTCGCGGCGGCCGCCGCGACGCCGGAGTGCACGAGCGCACCCGCTATGACGAGGGCGAGTACGAGACTGCGGGCGGCCCGCCCATCACCATCCGCAAGGCCACCGCCCCGATCGTCATCGACGGCGACCTCTCCGACGCTGGCTGGCAGGGGATCGAGGGTGTGGCCACCTGGTACGAGACCAAGGTCGGGGACAGCGTCGAGCCACCGGTCCGGAACGTCGGCTACCTGGCGTACGACGACAAGTATCTGTACGCCGCGTTCCGCTTCGACGATCCGAGTCCGCGGCTGATCCGCGCCCCGCTCGGGGACCACGACGCCCTGTCGGGCACCACCGACTACGGCGGCCTCATCATCGACACGCGCAACGACGGCAAGACCGCGCAGATGTTCCTGGCCAACGCGAACGGGCTCCAGTACGACGCCATCTCGAGCGACGTGAGCGGGGAGGACAACTCGCCGGACTGGTACTGGGACACCGCCGGGAAGATCACCGAGTCGGGCTACACGCTCGAGATCCGCGTGCCGTTCTCGTCGCTGCGCTACTCCAACTCGCCGGCGCCGACGTGGGGGATCATGCTGTACCGTAACTACCCGCGCGAGCGGCACTACCAGATGTTCTCCACCAAGCTGCCACGCGACGTCAACTGCTTCATCTGCAACTCCACCAAGCTCGTGGGCCTCGCGGACCTGCCGCGCGGCTCGCACCTGGTGCTGGCGCCGTACACGAGCGGTCAGGTGAACTGGGCACGGCCGACCGACCCCACGACCGGCGACCCCAAGCCGCTCGGCACGGCGCTCTTCGACGAGTCCAAGAGCGCCGCGGGGCTCGACGTGAAGTGGAACCCGGTCGCCGGGTTAACGGTCGACGGCACGATCAAGCCGGACTTCTCGCAGGTCGAGGCTGATGCCGCGCAGATCGTCACCAACGAGCGCTTCGCGCTGTTCTTCCCCGAGAAGCGCAGCTTCTTCCTCGAGGGCGTCGACCTGTTCTCGACCCCGTTCCAGGCCGTGTACACGCGCACCGTGAACTCTCCTGATGTCGGCGTGCGCGCCACGGGCCGCTCGGGCAACACCGCGTTCACCACCTTGTATGCGCGCGACCGCGGACAGGGACTCGTCATCCTGCCGGGGCCGCTCGGTTCCGACGCGGCCGAACAGGACTTCCGCTCCGACGTGAACGTGACCCGTGTGCGCCGCGACTTCGGCCCGTCGTTCGTGAGCATGCTCGGCACGTTCCGCGAGATCGAGGGGGGCGGGCACAATCGCGTGTTCGGTCCCGACTTCCAGTGGCGGCCGCGCTCGGCGGAGACCATCACCGGGCAGGCGCTGTGGAGCCACAGCGTCACGCCGGACCGGCCGACGCTCGCCTCGGAGTGGGACGGGCGCACACTCAGCGACCGCGCCCTGCTGCTCAACTGGCAGCACGGCACGCGCAATGTCGACTGGTTCGTGCAGGCTCAGGACCTGGGGCCGGAGTTCCGTGCGGACGACGGCTTCATCCCGCAGGTCGGCTATCGCGAGTACTACGGTCAGGTGGGCTACACGACGCGGCCCAAGGACAAGTTCTTCAGCCGCGTGCGCTACTTCGCCGAGACCTACCTCGACGAACAGCAGGACGGCGCCACGCTGACGCGCCACGCGCAGGTGGGCATCGGGGCGGACGGCCGGTTCGCCAGCTTCCTGCGCGTCGAGCTCAACCGCGACGAGTTCCGGGTCGGCAGCGAGTTGCTGCAGCGCTTCCGGCCACGCCTGCAGATCGATGCGTCACCGAGCCGCGCCTTGGGCAACCTGTCCCTCGCGGTGATGGCCGGCGACGAGATCGACTTCGAGAATGCCAGGCGGGGCTCCGGCGTGAACGCCTCCCTGAGTGGCACCTGGCGACCCGATGTGCACACGGCGATCGGCGTCAGCACGGGCCTGCGCTGGCTCGATGTCGATGCCGGGGGGGCGGGTTCCCGCCGCCTGTTCATCGCCCAGCTCGAGCGCGTCCGCGGCACCTACATGTTCAATTCACGCATGTTCGTCCGGCTCATCGCGCAGCACGTCCAGACTTTGCGGGACCCCTCACTGTATCTGGACCCGGTCAACACGCCCTGGAGGACCACGGACCTGAGTCTATCCGGCCTGTTCGCCTACAAGCTCAACTTCCAGACCGTGATCTATGCGGGCTATGGCGACGTGGACACGTTCTCGCGCGCGACCGGGAGGTACGAGGACAACGTGCGTCAAGCCTTCGCGAAGGTCAGTTACGCCTGGCAGATGTGACACCACGTTGTTCTTCACGAGTGAACGGCCGCGTGATGCCACTGATCACGCGGCCGTTCGCGTGGAAGGTGCTCGAGACGCGGCCTGCGCCTCGCCGAGTCCGATCCCCGGACAATCGGTCCCGATTCTGGACGACCGTCCTGATGATCGAGAGTCCGCAGGCTACGGACCCACAGACACTGCATTCACAGCGAGTTCTCGGATGGCGCGGAGTGGCATGAGGCGTGCAATACCGATTCCGACGGCGGGGCGAAGGCAGCCGGTCTCCGTGACCGGCAAATGCTTCGGACATGCTGTCAGGTGACCGAAGCAGCCCCTCCGAGGGAGCACATCGACGTGATCGCTTCACCAACTGGAAATGGACTTCCGTCCCGGACGGCGCAACGGCATCCGACGCCATGGAGGTGTCCTGCCGAGCCACGGGCCACGACGGCCCATCACCCCCTCGTCCCGCCGACTCGATTCGTTCGCGATGTCCAACCGATGCGCCGCGCTGGCCGCCCGGCGCTCTCCCCACCGCACTTCCACGGAGCCCACGATGCACAGCAGGTCGTCCCTCGCCACGGATGGTCACGAGGGCACGACGCGCCCAGGATGGGCGCCCACACTGCATTCTCTCTCCGCATCCGATCCCTCGCAGCTCACCTTCACCGTCAGCGAGGTTCCGGACTGGCAACTCGCCGAGCATCGCTACCACATCCTGCTCTCGACCATCGCCGAACGCGTCTGGCGCTTCTCACTCACGCCGTCGTTGCCGCTCGATCACGAACCCGAGGTCCTCGCCACGGCGATCCTGCGGCGCGCACGGCTGGTGGAGTGCAATCCCGCATGGACCCATCTGAGCGGGGAGGAAGCCGCGGATGACATCAGCGGACTCTGGCTGCCCGATGTGCTCATGGGCACGTATCCCGAGCAGATGGAACTCCTGAGCACGTTCGCGCGTTCGGGCTTCCGGCTCGTCGACGTGCGCACCACCGAATGGGACCGCACCGGGCGGCCGATCGGCGTGCTCACGAATCTCGTCGGCATCGTCGAGGACGGCCGGCTGAGCGGGTTGTGGGGCGCCCAGCGACCGCTCACGCCCGAGACGACGCTCGACCGCACCCCGCACGTGTTCTCGCGCGGCCTCTCGGACCAGGTCACGATCGCGGATCGCGACGGCCGCATCCTGTTCGAGAGTCCGGGCATGGAGTGCGCACTGGGGCTGGCGGAGGGCGAACGCCGGGGGCAGGACCTGTTCGCGCACGTCGCGCCCGAGGACATCGCGGGCCTGCGCGACGCGTTCGACCAGGTCCTGCTCACGCCGGGTGCGACCGGCCCACTCACCGTGGTGCGGGCGCGTCATCGCGACGGCGACTGGCGTTCGCACGCCATCGTCGTGAGCCACCTCGATGGCCTGCCGGGACCGCCACTCTTGGCGCTCAGCGTGCTCGATGTGACACCGCGCGCCCACAGCGAGACCTCGGGGCTCGAAGATCTCGCACCCGGCGAGCCCGCGGCGAGCGGATCAGCGGCCGAACCGCTTCACGAACTCGTGTGCGAGCTCAATGACATCCTCACCGTGATCGCGGGCCATGCCCAGCTCGGGTTGCAGAACGCGGCGCCGCGTTCGCGCATGGCGCGGAACTTGAAGTCGATCGAACAGGCGGCGGCACGGGCGAGCGGGGTGGTGCGTTCTCTGGCAGAGAGCCGCGCAGACTCGCCCGCACGGCGTGTCGTGGGACCGCCTGCCGTCCGCCTGGTCGGTCCCGGGCAAGTGCGGACGACCTGCACGACGAAGCTGGCCAGCGCGCCGGCCTGAGTCTTCCCTCCGGGAGAGAGGGGAGTACGCGGGGAGAGTAGCGGGTCCGGGTGGAGAGAGCCCGGCCCGCTACTGCGTTCCGACTCGCGCCCGAGTGTGATCGCGCGTGCGGCCTGCGCGCGCTGCCCGCTCATGAATAGTCCCGGCTAGAGGACCGCGGTAGGCGGCGCGCCGCATCACGACTGCGGACGCGCGTTCACTGCGGCAGGACGAAGGCCTGGAACAGCTCCCGGTCCAGCAGCCCGCGTCGGACTTCCTCGCGCATGATCTCGTACGCGACCGCCGGCGCGAACGCGGCACGGTAGGGCCGCGGGCTCGTGAGCGCGTCATACACGTCGGCGATGGCGGTGACGCGCGCCACCGTGGGAATGCGCCCGCCCGTCAGGTGGTCGGGGTAACCCGAGCCGTCCATGCGCTCGTGATGCCAGCGGATCACCGGTTGCGTGTGCGCCATGGTGAACAGGCTCTCGACGAGCCGGATCCCGATCTCCGGATGACGCTGGAGTTCGCGGCGCTCGTCGGGTTCGAGCGGGCCGGCCTTGAGGAGCAACCCGTCGCGGATGCCGACCTTGCCGATATCGTGCACCAGTCCGCCTTCCTCGAGGGTCGTACACTCCGAAGGGGTCATGCCAAGTCGTGCACCCAACCTGCCAGCCAGACAGGACACGCGCTCGCTGTGACCGGACGTGAACAGGTCGCGTGCCTCGAGCGTGCGCGCCAGCGACACCATGACGCGGCCGCTCTCCTCCAGATGATCGGTCAGCCGCTTGACCCGCAGCAGTGACCGAAGCCGCAGCCCCAGTTCCTCGGCGTCGAACGGTTTCACCAGGAACGCACTCGCGCCGGCACCCACGGCACGCAGGCGGTCCTGGCGGTCGTGCGAGCCGGTGATCACGATCACCGGCACAAGGCTGCCGCGCACATCGCCGCGCAGGGCCTCCAGGAACTCGTGCCCGCCGAGCCCCGGCAGATGCACGTCGAGTAGCACGGCATCGGGCGGGCATTCGTGCAGGCGCTCCAGCGCGCACTCGCCGCACGCGGCGGGGATCGGCGTGCAGCCGAGCCGGCGCAACAGCTGCACGAGCAGTCCCTGCACGGCGGGGTCGTCTTCGACCACCAGCACGCGCGCCCCGGCGAGGGCGGCACTTTCTTCCGTTTCGCGCATCGACATCTCCGCCCGGACTGGCGCTCGAGGAACTGCACAGGATCGGTGCAGGGGTCTCCTCGCAAGGAGCTTGCCGCGAGACTGGTGGCGTGCAGACGGTGGTCCAGCAGGCTCCGGCGTCAGTGCGTGACGAGCACTCGGCCGCTCTCGCTGCGGCCCGCGAGCGTGAGCCGGTACAGGTAGAGCCCCGGCGCCACGTGTTCTCCGCGTGCGTCCCGCGCGTCCCACGTCTGCTCCTGCGGACCGGCAGCCAGCGGGCCGGACCACAGTTCGCGCACGAGACGGCCCGCGAGGTCGTACACGGCCAGGTGGCCGATGCCCGCCGACCACGCGCTGAACCGCAGCCGCGTCTCGCCATGGGTCGGATTCGGCTGCGACTGGAAGGTCGTTCGTGGCGCTGGCGGTGGGCCCACCGCCAGCGTGATGCAATCCCCGTTCGCGCAGCCCGGCCGGAACGTGAAGTTCTCGAACACGGCTTCCTGCGTCGTGGTGGGGGGCGTGTTGAACTGCCACAGGTTGAGATGCACCCGCGGCGACTCCAGGCGCGGCACGTGCGGTCCCGTGTAGGTCCACTGCGCCACGCGCGTGGCGGGCGACTCGGCATCGGGGCCACCGCGCCACACCCGGAACTCCACTCGGTCGCTCTTCCAGTGCATGGCGTGGCTCATCAGCGTCGTGTCGTTGAACGCGACGTTGAAACGGGTGATGTTGCCCGGCGAGTCGAATGGCTGTGCGACGAACTGGCCATCGGCATTGCCGGGTACCCCCCAGCGGCTCCACTCGATGTCGATCTCGTTGTAGGGGTTCCACCACAGGTAGGCCGGGTCGTAGCAAGCTCCGTATTCCCACAGGAACATGCCGAGCACGGTGCTGGGCGCGAAGTTGTCGAGCCGGCCGCGGGTCGTGAACACGTAGTCGCCATAGCCGAGTGCCTGTTCCAGCACGACCTCCGTGCTGAACCAGGTGCTCCCGACCTTGCGGATGGTCAGGTGCAGCCGGCCGTTGGCATCCACGTTCACCGCACTCACACCGCTGTCGAACGAGTTCGGGCCCGGGCCGTAGAAGCCGTTGCCCTTCACGCGCCACGAGTGGCCCGCGAACGTCACCGTGCGGCCACTCGGGAAGTCGTTCCACTGCAGGCTCGCCAGCGTCGGCGGTCCGAGGTTCTCGCAGCGCGCCTGGTCGAACCACACCACCGGTGTGGGATCCGTGGGGCCCTGCAGCACGCCGAGCAGGAAGTGGATCGAGGCCGTGCCCACGGGGGCCGGTCCGCTCGTGACCTCGAAGCGACGATACACGCCGGCGGGCGAGGTGGGATCCGCGGCGTGGTAGGACTCGAACGAGATCAGCGCCCCGGCCGCGTTGCGCCACTCGATGTTGAGGAGCGCGCGCGATTGCCCAAGGAGCGGACTCGCCGTGCTGGGTGCGACGAACACGGATGCGGTCCAGCGCTGCCCGGGGGTGCAGACCAGATTCTGCCACACGCCCGCGACGTCGAACGCGCCGGTGTGGGGCCCCGTGACCTGCGCCGCCGAATGGCCGTGTGACGGATGCAGCACGCGTGCGACCGGACCGAACTGGTTCCAGCCCCCGAATGCGGTGGTGCCACCGGGCAGCTCGAAGCTGGGG
>JBEBGT010000178.1:0-6892 GCA_040081365.1 Candidatus Eiseniibacteriota bacterium
ATGTGTGGCGGCGATTGCTGCTGGCCACGTATGACCTGCCGCCACCGGCCGCCGATCTGGCGCCCGTGTTCGCGCTGCTCGCGCTGCCGCTGTTCTTCGTGCCTTACGCGCGCTACCTGTATGACCCCGGCACGTTGTTGCTCTGGGCCATCGCGCTGTTGCTCGTGGTCGAGCGGCGCTATGTGCTGATCTGGTTCTTCCTGCCGCTGCTGCCGTTGCTCGCGCAGCGACTGGAGCTCAACTACGCCATGGTCGGCGGGCTCACCGCCATGGCGAGCATGTCGTCGTCGTTCTCGCAGCCGTTGTTCGGGGTGTGGGCCGACCGGCTGCGCCGGCCGTGGTTCGTGGCGCTGGGGCCGCTCATCGCCGCGGTGTTCATGGCCTCGATCGGGCTGGCGGGCAACTACGCCACGCTGGTCGCGCTGCTCGTGGCGGGCGGCATCGGCGTGGCCATGTTCCATCCGCAGACCGCGTCGCTCGCCGGGGCTTCGAGTCCCAAGCGCGGGCTCGCCATGTCGTTCTGGGTCACCGGCGGCACGCTGGGCTGGGCACTCGGGCCGGCCTACGCGACCGCGGTGGTGAACCAGTTCGGGCTCGATCACACGTGGGTCGCCGCGCTGCCGGGGCTCGTGCTGTGCGCGGCGCTGTTCGCGTGGTTCTCGCGCGTGGTCCCGCACGCGGCCACGCGCAGGGCGCAAGCTCCGCTCGCCGAACTGCGCCCGGTGCTGAAGCCGCTGCTCATGCTGTACTTCACCGTGGTCGCGCGCTCGGCCGTGTCGTCCGGGTTCGCGACGTTCCTGCCGCTGTGGGTCCATGCGCACGGCGGCACGGTCACGCAGGGCGGCCTGCTCACCACGACCTACCTCACGCTCGGAGCCCTCGGGGGCTTCGCCGGCGGTTGGCTGGCGGATCGCTTCGGCGGCCGCCGCGTGGTGGTCACGTCGTTCGCGGCGTCCGCGCCGTTCTACGTGCTGTTCTTCCTGCTCGATGGTCCGGCCGCGATCGTCTGCCTGGTCGCGGGTTACGCCATCCTGCAGGCCTCGCTGCCCGTGAACGTGGTGCTCGGCCAGGAGCTGTCGCCACGCCATGCCGGCATCATCTCGAGCCTCCTCATGGGCGCCGCCTGGGGCCTGGGGGCGCTCATCCTGTACCCGATCGGCGCACTCGCCGACCATGTGGGACTCGATCGGGCGCTCATGTTGTTGTCGAGCCTGATCGTCGTCGGGTTCGTCTGCGCGACGCAGATGTCGCGTGCCGTGCGCGCCGTGGCGCACTGAGTCGCACGCGGCTCAGTGCTGTTGGCGGCCCGCCAGTTCGGGTGCGAGGCGTTCGCCCACGTGCGGCGTGCGCAGCCAGCGCTCCGCCCACGACTGCAGCGACAGCAGCGTCCACAGGGTGCGGCCGCGGTCCTCGCGCGCATCGAGGTGTGTACGCACCACCTGCTGCACGGCGTCGGCGTCGAGCACGCCGGCGGCGCGCACGCGCTCGGGCGACAAGGCGTCGATCACCAGCCCGCGCATGGGACCGCGTGCCCACGACGAGAACGGTGGCGAGAAACCCTGCTTGCGGCGGTTCCGCACCTCGTCGGGCAGCAACTGGTCGGCGACCTGCTTGAGCACCCACTTGCCCGAGGTGCCGCGCAAGCGCGCCGACTCCGGCAGGCGCAGGGCGTGCGCGATGAGTGACGCCTGCAGGAACGGCGCGCGTGATTCGACCCCGTGCGCCATGGTGCAGCGGTCGACCTTCGTGAGCAGGTCGCCCGCCAGGTAAGTCTCGAAGTCGAGCAACTGGTAAGCGGCCAGCGGTGGCGCCTGCCCCTCGTGCAGGAGGTCCATGCCGAGCAGTTGCCGCTCGAGCTGCAGCGCATGATGCAGCGGGGCCTCGGGGCGCACCTGCTCGCGCAGCGCGGGGGACAGTAGCGCCAGCGCCTCGCTCGCGCGCGCGGTGCCGAACCACGCCAGGTGGCGCTCGAACGGCGCCAGGCCGCGCACGTTCAGGAAGCGCTCCAGCAGGTGCGCGATGGTCACGTGGTGATGCTTGGGCCGGAATCTCCGGGCCAGCGCCAGCGCCAATGCCGCCACCGGCGCGGGCAGGCGGTTCGCGAAGCGCGCGTGCCGGTGCCCGAGGTAAGTGGGATAGCCGCCGAACAGTTCGTCGCCGCCCTCGCCCGTGAGCACCACCGGCACGTGCCGCGCCGCATGCTGGGCGAGCAGCCAGGTGGGCAGCACACTCGGATCGCCGAGCGGCTGGTCCATGTTGGCGGCCCACGCCGTGAACGCCTGTTCGCCCTCGCGCGGCGTCATCACGATCTCGTGGTGCTGGGCCCCGATGCTCTCGGCGACACGCCTGGCGAGCGGGGACTCGTCGTAGCCGGGATGCTCGATGCGCATGCTGAACGTGGGGAAGCGCGAGCCATGCGCTTGTGCGGCGAGCACGGCCACGAGGCCCGAGTCGATGCCGCCCGAGAGGAACACGCCGAACGGCACCTCGGCCGGCACGCGCGAGGCCACGGCGGCCGCGAGTGCCTCGTGCGTGCCGCGCACCAGAGCCGCATCGCTCCGGTCCTGCGGCAGTGCTGCGCCCGAGCGCGGCTGCACGAGCGCGTCCCACGGGCGCCAGTAGCGCCGCGTGCGCTCGAACGCGTCCTTCACCACGAGCACATGCGCCGGCGGCAGCTGGCGGATGCCCTCGTAGGCGCAATCCTCGCCCGCGAACGCGCCATGCACGAGGTAGCGGGCGATCGATGCCGGCGCGGCGCGGCGCGCGGCCCACGGCAACGCCAGCAGCGCACCGGGTTCGGACGCGAACGCCACGCGGCGGCCGTGCACGCACACGAACAGCGGCTTCTCGCCGGCGCGGTCGCGCGCCAGCGTCAGTACACGTGTCGTACGGTCCCACAGCGCCACCGCGAACATGCCATCGAGCGCTTCGGGGAAGTCGGCGTTACGCTCTTCATACAAGTGCGGCAGCAGGGCGGTGTCCGGGCCCGCGAACTCGTGGCCGCGCGAACGCAGGCCGTCCTCGAGTTCGCGATGGTTGTAGATCTCACCGTTCGCCACGCCCACGATGTCGCCGGTCTCATTCTCGAGCACGCGTGCGGGATCGTTGGGTGCCACGATCGCGAGCCGCGCGATGCCCAGCGCGCACTCGCCGCCATCCCATAGCGCTTCGCCCGACGGTCCGCGGTGCCCGAGGCACTGCACCATGCTGCGCACGAGGTCGAGGCGCTCGGGAGCCGACAGGTCCGGCGCGACGAGTCCGGCGATACCGCACATGGCGAGCGGGGACCTTTCGTGAGCGGGGAGCGCGGAGCGCCGGGGCCGTTCGCACGGCGGCGGACCGCGGGTGTGACCCGGCGGAACTCCACGCCCGGTCAGGGCGCCGTGGTCCGCCAGGCGATGAAGCGTCGGTCTCGGTGGAGCTCGCGGGCCCCATCGGGGGGCACTCCCGCGCGCCGGGTCTCGCGGACAATGGCCTGGGCGGCTGGGGCCACCGCGGCCGAGTCCACCAAGGTCCACAGCCCGCGTTGCCGGAGCGAATCCCGGTAGCGCACGGCGTAGTTGCTGGTGAGCGGGTGCCCGGTGGCGGACACCACCACCGAGCGCTGAGCGAGCAGGAAATCGGTCCCGGGACTATAGCAGTCCTCGTAGCGGATTGCCGTGACCTGGGCGGCCCGCAACGCCCTCGCCAGACCCTCGCCCGAGGTGGCCGCGGCCTCCTTCTGGAGCGCTCCGCCGCCGGCGCTGAACACCAAGGGCGTGAACGCCAGCGAGGCCACGAACGCCCAGCGCGGCCAGGTGCTGCGTTGCCAGCTCTCGGCCGCCCACCACGCCAGCGCCGGGAACGCCGGCAGCAGGTACGTCACCAGCTTGGAGTGCGAGAGGCTGAAGAACACCGCGGCGAACAGCACGAAGCCCGCGGCGACCCGTGTCGCGCGCGAGCCCGGAGCGCGCCACGGTGAGGTGAGCGACCACGGCAGCGCCCCGCCCGCGAACACCGCCGGCACGAACCACCACGGTTGATCGCGGTGGAACGCGGTGCTGGTCATGCGTTCGAAGGACTCCTCGAGGAACGCGTAGTGCACGTACTCCGGATGGCGCTGCACGGCCGCGGCGAACCACGCCCCGGGCAGGCCGAGGGCGATGAGCCAGCCCGGGCCCCACGCCAGCCAGCGCAGTGCGGCGCCCTCGCGCAGCAGCAGCGCGGCGGCCAGTGAGCCGCCCAGTCCCCATGCCAGCATGACCGGGCCCTTCACGAGGATGCCCAGTCCGAGCGCCAGGAACATGCCGGCGCGCCGCGTTGCGCTCGGGCCGCGCTCGAGTTCGAGCGCGAGCCCGGTCCATACCGCAGTGACACAGGCGGTGAGCGGCATGTCGAAGATCACGTACGCTCCGATCACGGCGAACAACGGTGCGGCGGCCACGAGCGCCGTGACGCGCACGTCATGCCCGGCGGGCGCGAGGCGCCGGCTCGCGCGCGCGAGCAGCCACAGCGTGACGAGCGCCGCGAGGATCGCGGGCAGCCGCGGCGCGAAGCGGTGCGGGCCGAACACGCGGATGGCGGCGGCACCGAGTGCGAACAGCGCCGGTGGCTTGTCGAGGTACGGCACGCCGGCCAGATGCGGGATCACGAAGTCGAGGTCGGCGGCCATCTCGGCGGCGACCTGGGCATTGCGCCCCTCATCGGGATCGACGAGCGGGAACGCGCACGCGATCGCGAGCGACAGCAGGAGGGACGCCGCGATCACGAGCGTGACGGGCTCGATGCGACGCGGGCCTGCCGGGGCCGGACTCGGGTGGGGGCTCGGCGTGGTGAGCATGTCCGCGCGAGGCTAGCACACGGCCCGGCGAAAGCCGACGAGCGCGGCGGCCTCGTGGCCACCGCGCTCGTTCGGTGCGAAGTCGGGACTACAGCGTCTTCTTCGGGCGGCCTGGCTTGCGGCTGCCCGCGAACAGCGCATTGAGGTAGTTCGAGACTTCCTCACGTACGATCGCCGGCATCACCGCGCGGACTTTCGCCTGTACGCCCGCACGGACCTGAACGGCGATCTGGCTGCCGGCACCCGCCTGCGTGAGCAGGCTCGGACGGCGGCCGCGACGGCCCACGAGGCCTTCCTTCTTGCGCCATGAATAATAGGTCACCGGTGTGACGCCGAACTTCTTCTTGACGTCATTGGCGGTGAGATTGTCCTTCTGAGCCGCGGCCAGGATCTCGGCGCGCTTCTCAGCGGTATACGTCTTCCGCGGACGCTTGGCCATACTTCCTCCAGTTTCCAGGGGGTCATGCGTTCAGGGGGAACGCATTGCTGTTTGAATGGGTAGCGGTAATCGCCCGGTGTGTCAATCCCGAACCCACCATTGCGGGGGATCAAGCGACGAATATGAAGTCCGCCGATTCCCGCAATCCACCTTCGGTCAGGTGGCGCCGCCAGCGGTCCCGTGCAACGGGGGACATCAGCGCCAGGACCACCGGAACTTGCAACTCCGGGACCGGTAGATCTCCGGGCCGGCGGGATTCGTGACAGGCGCCGACCCTTTGCCCGAGCGCCCGGCGCCAACGTTCCAAGCTCCGACCCACACCCACGAGTGAGACGCGACGGCCACCATTGAGCAGGCCCGAGTCCAATGCCGAGACCTTGAGATCGAGGAAGTTCTCGTGTGAATAGCGGCTATCGGTGCGCGTGGAGCTACCCGGGTGCTGACGCCATCCATAGAGCACGCGCGCGAGCTTGCCGAAGCGCGCTCCCTGCGCGGCGAGCCGGACCCACAGATCCAGGTCCTCGGCCCAACCGCGTTCCTGCCAGCCGCCTGCCTGCTCGAGCGTGGCGCGGCGGAACATCGCGGTGCCGTGCGTGAGCGAGCTGTCGATGAGCAGTTCCGATGTGATCTGCTCATGGGTCAGCAGTGTGTTATGCCACGCGATCCAGCGCCGCATGCCGACGCCGCAGGCGGTCGCGGGGAAGAGCCGTACCGCGGTGCCGAGCACATCGAGCGCGGGTTGCCGCTCGAGTTCGGCGAGCTGTGTGGCCAGCCGGTGCCGGTGCGACAGGTCGTCGGCATCGTGACGCGCGATCCACGGCGCGCGTGCGAGCGAGAGCGCCAGATTGAGTGCGGCGGGCAGGCCGCGCGCCGGCGTGTGACGCACGACCAGCCGCGCGTCACGCTCGGCGGCCTCGTCGAGTAATCGGCCGCTGCCGTCGGTGGAGCCATCGTCGACGAGGACGACCTCGTGGTCCGCCAGCGTCTGGCGCGCGAGCGACGCCAGCGACGCGCCCAGCCATGGCGAAGCATTGCGGACCGGGACGAGGATCGACACGAGGGGCATGCCATGACGCTATCGGCTCCGCCGCGTCGCGACAACATGCAGGGCGGGCCTGGGTCGTGCCAGAATGCGTGTGGTCCCGGTCGCCTCACGGCGTCCGGATGGGACACGACCTGTGGCGGAGGCGGGATGGCGGGACATCGACTGGTGATCCTCGGCGGCGGCTTCGGCGGCCTCGACGTGGCGCGCTCGATCGGGCGATCGGGCGCGGCGCGGGGCTACTGGGACACGCTGCTCATCGACAAGGAGAACTTCTTCCAGTTCAACCCTCTGCTGCCGGCGGTGGCGGTGGGCGCGGTCGAGACCCGCCACATCGTCTACCCGTTGCGCGAGATGTCGCGGCGGCGGCACATCCGCTTCCACAAGAACAAGGTGCAGCACATCGACCTCGAGCGGCGCGTGGTGACGCTGCACAACGGTCTCAGCGAACCGTTCGACACGCTGGTGGTCGCGCTCGGCAGCCAGACGCAATGGTACGGGGTACCGGGCGCTGAGCAGTACGCGCGCCCGTTCAAGACGTTGGTCGACGCCATGACGCTGCGGGCGCGCGTCGTGGAGTTGTTCGAGATGG
>JBEBGT010000179.1:0-6888 GCA_040081365.1 Candidatus Eiseniibacteriota bacterium
AGATCAAGGCGCGGCGTTGGAGCGGCCGCAAGCTGACGCTGGTGCTGGCCGACTCGCTCGAGCCCCGCCAGACCTACACGTTGTTCGTGGGCACCGACGCGCGCGATCGCCACGGCAACTCGCTGCACACCGGCCGTGCCGTGCCGTTCACCACGGCCACCACGTTTCCGCCGGGCTGGATCGAGGGCCAGGTGGTCGCCACCGGCTTCACCGCGCCGGGCACCTACCTGTGGTGCTACCCCGAGGGCCGCGAGCCCGACAGCACCGCCCGCGACTTCGAGGCGGTGGGCTTGGCCGGCGACGAGGGCGCGTTCCGGATCACCGGACTCAGCGTGCCGGGCCGTTACCGGCTGTGGGCGTTCGCGGACCTCAACAAGAACCATTCGTTCGAGCCCGACAAGGACCTCCTGGTGCCGGCCGACACCACGCTCGAGCTCACGGTGGGCCGTGCCGCGGCCCTGGCGGTGCAGGTGCGCGTCGTGAACCCGCGCGCGCCGGGCCAGGTGAAGGGCACGGTGCTCGACTCGCTGGCCGACACGCGCGGCACGTTGCGGCTGATCGTGGTCTCGCTCGCCGACACCACGCGCCGCCTGCTCTACGACCTGGACCCGAGCGGAGCCTACGATTTCAAATGGGAGCCCGGGGAATACCACGTGCGCGCGTTCCGCGACTTCGACCGCAACAAGATCTGGAAGCGCGATGAGGAACCGGGCAGCGACGAGATCCAAGTGAAGGTGCTGCCGGGGGGTACGCTGGAACTGCCCACGTTCGTGCTCGTGCGTGCCGCGCACGAGCCGGCGAGCGAGCCCGAGCCGGAGCCGCCCTCGCCGTGAGGCTGGCGTTCACGAAGATGCACGGGGCCGGCAACGACTTCGTGGTCGTGGACCACCGCACGCCGAGCGTGCCCGCCGAGCCTGCCGCCCGCGCCGCGCTGGTCGCGCGGCTGTGCGACCGCCGTCGTGGCATCGGCGCCGATGGCGTGCTGCTGCTCGAGAGCGACAACGCGCACGACTTCCGCATGCGCTACCACAACGCCGACGGCGGCATCGCCGAGTTCTGCGGCAACGGCGCGCGCTGCATCGCGGCGTTCGCGCTCGCGCACGGGCTGGGGACCGACGGCCGCGTGCGCTTCGCCACCGACGCCGGTGTGAAGGCGGCCGCACGCCGCCCGGATGGACGCATCGCGCTCGAGTTCGGCCCCGTGGATACCGGAGAGGCCGTGACGCTGGCCGCCTGCGGCCGCACGTTCGAGGGCCGGCTCTTGCGCACCGGCGTGCCGCACGTCGTGCTGCCGGTGCGCGATCTGGCCGCGATCCCGTTCGCGGACTGGTCGCCCGCGCTGCGCTCGCACGCGAGCCTGGGGCCCAACGGCGCCAATGTCGATTATGTGGAAGTGCGGCCGGACGGCCGCGTGGCCATGCGCACGTGGGAGCGCGGCGTGGAAGGCGAGACGCTGGCGTGCGGCAGTGGTGCCATCGCCACGGCGCTGTGGGCGGTGGCCGACGGCGGTGTGAGCGCGCCGGTCACGGTGCGCACCGCGGGTGGCGACGACCTGGTGGTGGAACTGACCCGCACCGCTGCCGGCCTCGAGGCCGTGCTGGTGGGGCCGGCGTTGAGCGTGTTCACAGGGGAGTGGCAGGAGCCGTAAGCTGCCGGCACGTGCCGCCGCGAACCGATCGCGGCGTGCCCACGCGGGCGCAGGATCGGCGGACCCCCACGGATGGGGCCGCGAGCGAAGGAGCCAGGCATGCCGATGTTCGAGGGGTTGTCGGTCGCGATGGTGACACCGTTCCGCGATGGCGCCGTGGACCGCGACGCGGTCGCGAAGCTGGTCGAGCATATGGTCGAGGGCGGCGTGCAGGGCCTGGTCGTCTCGGGCTCCACCGGTGAGGCCGCCACCTGCAGCGTGGAGGAGCGCCGCGAGTTGTGGAAGTTCGTGCGCGAGCGCGCCAAGGGCCGCGTCTGGGTCGTGGCTGGCACCGGCACCAACGACACGGCGGTGAGCATCACGCTCACGAAGATGGCCGAGGAACTGGGTATGGACGGCGCGCTGGTGGTGACGCCGTTCTACAACAAGCCCACGGCGAAGGGGCAGGCCGCGCACTTCACGGCCGTGGCCAAGTCCACGAAGCTGCCCGTCATTCTCTACAACGTGCCCGGCCGCACCGGCACCAACACCACGCCGGACGTGCTGGCCATGGTGCACGACCTGCCGAACGTGGTGGCGGTGAAGGAGGCGTCGGGCAACCTGGACCAGATGGCGCAGGTGCGCACGAAGACCAGGCTCACGCTCATCTCGGGCGACGACTCGCTCACTCTGCCGAGCGCGGCGGTGGGCGGCGCGGGCATCATCTCGGTGGTGGGGCAGGCCGCCCCGCGGCAGATGCGCACGCTGTCGGACCTGTCGCGCGCCGGCAAGCCGGCCGAAGCACTGGCCGCGCACCAACTGCTCATGCCGCTCTTCCGCGCGGCGTTCCTGGAGTCGAACCCGGGCCCGATCAAGTACCTGCTGAGCGAGATGGGGTTGTGCGCGAACGAGCTGCGGCTGCCGCTGGTGCCAGTGGAACCCGCCACGGAGAAGGCCATGCTCGAGGCCGCCGCGGCCGCGGGCATCAAGCTGGCGGGCACGGCGGCACGCGCATGATCCGCGTCGTGCTCATGGGCGCGGCCGGCCGCATGGGCCGCGCGGTCGAAGCGGCGGCGGCGGGTTCCGGCGACATCACGATCGGCGCGCGCGTGGACCTGCGCGGCAACATCCCGGGCGACGGCTCGGGCTGGAGCGACGACCTGGCCGCGGTGCTCAAGCCCGGCGACGTGGTGGTGGACTTCAGCGGCCCGGCGGGTGCGCGGCTGGCGGCACAGGCGTGCGCGGCGGCGCAGGCCGGTTTGGTCACGGGCAGCACGGGGCTCGCGGCCGACGACGAGGCCGCGCTGCAGTCGGCGGTGGTGCACGTGCCGGTGCTGCGGGCCAGCAACTTCAGCCTCGGCGTGGCGGCCCTGCGGGTGGCGCTGCGCGCCGCGCTCGCGGCCGTGCCCGGGAGCTGGGACGTCGAGATCGTCGAGCGCCATCACCGGCTCAAGAAGGACAGCCCCTCGGGCACGGCCGTCACGTTGGCCAACGACGTGCGCGCCGCGCGCAGCCTGCCCTTGTCGGCGGTGCGCCACGGCCGCGAGGGCCTGGTGGGGCCGCGGGCATCCGGCGAGCTGGGCATGCACGCCGTGCGTGGCGGCACCTGGGTGGGCGACCATCAGGTGCTCCTGGCGGGCGAGGGCGAGTGGCTGGAACTGCGCCATGTGGCGCAGGACCGCGCCGCGTTCGCCCACGGCGCACTGGCGGCGGTGAGATTCGTGGCGACAGCCGTCCCCGGGGGGTACACACTGGAGGACGTGCTGGGCGGACCGGGCCCGTACCGCCACTGAGCCGAGACTGGACCCGGAGAGCGCATGGGCGCTGGAAGTGAGCTCGAGACGTTGAGCCTCGAAGTCCGCCCGCCGTGGGTGCGGCGAGCGCATGCGCTGGCCCGTGCCGCGGTACTGCTGCTGAACCTGTCGCTGGCCGCGCTCGTGCCGGCCGCGCACGGCCAATCCTTCGGCAAGAACAAGGTGCACTACGAGGCGCTCGAGTGGTCCGTGCTCGAGACCCCGCACCTGCGGCTGCACTACTACGCCGAGGAAGAGAGCCTGGCGCGTTCGCTGGCGGCGTTCGCCGAGAGCGTGTGCGTGGAGTACGACACGCGCTTCCGGTTGAGCCCCAAGCACCAGGTGCCGTTGCTGCTGTACTCGACGCACCACCTGTTCCAGCAGACCAACGCCACGCCCTCGATGCTCAGCGAGTCGGTGGGCGGGCTCACCGAGCTGATCAAGGGCCGCGTGCTGGTGCCGCACAACGGTTCGTGGTCGCGCCTGGCGTGGGTGACGCGCCACGAACTCGCGCACTGGTACATGCTGGCCAAGATCAGCGCGGTGATGAAGGCCCACAAGAAGCCGGTCACGTGGCTGCCCGACCTGTGGTGGACCGAGGGCTTCGCCGAGTACTGCGGCACCGAGTGGGACCCCGAGGCCGAGGGCCTGTTGCGCGACCTCGTGCTCACGCGCACCGCCTACCCGCTCACGCAGAGCGAGCCGATCACCGGCAGCGTGATGATGTACAAGGAGGGCCAGTCGTTCCTGCTGTGGTTGGGCCAGCGGTACGGTGACGCGCGTATTTTCGATCTCTACGAGAACATGTGGCGCGCCGACGACTTCGAGACCGCGTTCCGGCTCACGTTCGGCGTCAAGCTGCAGGACGCCGACCGCGAGTGGTTCGAGGGGCTGCAGAAGCGCTACTACCCGGTCGTCGCGCACACCGTGCGCGCACGGGAAGTGGCGCGGCCGTGGCGGCAGGACAGCCGCTTCAACCTGGCGCCGCGCGCGCTGCCGCCGCGCACCCTGGGCGACACTGCGCTAACGTTCTGCTGGTTCGAGGCGGGCGAGGGCTCGATCGACCTCATGCTGAGCGAGCCACGGCCCGACTCCGCGCGCCGCATCCGCCGGTTGCTGCGCGGCGGATCGAGCGCGGCGTTCGAGTCGTTCCACCTGTTCCAGAACCGGCCGTCGACGTCGCGCTCGGGGCTCATCGCACTGTCGGCCAAGCGCGGCGGGCGCGATGCGCTGTACCTGGTGGACCCGGCTTCGGGTCGGGTGCTGCGCCGGCTCGAGTTCCCCGAGTTGGTGGCGATCCACGACCCCGCGCTGGCCCCGGATGGCCGCAGCGTGGTGTTCGCCGCGCAGGCGTACGACGGCCAGCAGGACCTGTTCCGCGCCACCTGGGGCGACGAAGCCCTGCGCCTGGAGCGCCTCACGCATGACGGCTACGACGACGTGGAGCCCGCGATGTCGCCGGACGGCCAGTGGCTCACGTGGGCGTCCGATCGCGGCGAGCTCGGCGGACGCTACTCGCTGTGGCGGCTGTCCATGAGTGGCGGCGTGCCCGAGGCGGTGAGTCACCCGGTCTCGGGCGAGGACCGCCAGCCCGCGTACTCACCGGACGGCCGCTGGCTGGTGTTCCGCTCCACGCGCGGCGGCACCAGCGACCTGTGGGTGCGGCCCGCGGTGCCGAGCCGCGAGGCGCGCCGCGTGACGCGACTCCAGGGCCTGGCGAGCGATCCCGACTGGCTGCCCGATGGCCGCGGCGTGCTGTTCACCGCGCAGGAAGGTGTCACATTCCGCACGTGGTCGCTGGCGTTCTCGCCGGACTCGCTGAGCCCGGAGCCCGAGGGCGAGCCGGCGAGTGCTCCCGCACTGCCGGTGCTGGCCGATGCCTCGCCCACGTTGCCCTATCAGCGCCGGCTGAGCCTGGACCTCGTGCAGAACGGCATCTTCTTCGACCCCGGCTTCGGTGGCGGTGGCGCGGGGCAGATCGTGCTGAGCGATCTGCTGGGCAACGAGCAGTTCCTGTTCAGCATCGCCAACGACTCCGAGCAGTTCGGGAACTTCTGGGACGGCTTCGAGGGCGGACTCACGTACCTGAACCAGTCCCGGCGCTTGAACTATGGCCTGGGCGTGTTCCGGTTGACGAGGCTCTACGACCCGGACTTCGATGTCGTTCGGCGCGAGAAGCGCGTCGGGCTCGTGGGGCTCGTGAGTTACCCGTTCAGCCTGTTCACGCGCGTCGAGGCGTCCATGCAGGTGCGGCACGCCACCAACCACCTGCTGCGCAACGGCCCGTCGCAGACCGTGGACCTGGTGAGCAACTTCGTGAGCTTCGTGCACGACGACTCGCGCTGGTGGTGGGACGGCCCCACCGGGGGCACGCGCTTCAATGTCACGGCTGGCGTCACGCGTGACATGACCGCGGGCCGTGCCGACTACGGCACGTTGCTGGCCGAGCTGCGGCATTATCGCCAGCCGGTGCGCCGGCTGGTGCTGGCCACGCGCACGCAGGCGGTGGGCAGCTTCGGGCAGGACGCGCAGAAGAGCTACCTCGGCGGCCCGATGCGCCTGCGTATCGACGAGCGCCGCGTGATCTCGGCGCGGCGCGTGGTGAACTCGCAGGTCGAGGCGCGCTTCCCGCTACTTCGCGAGATCGTCCTCGCGGTGCCGGCGCCCTGGATGCTGCCCACGCTGCACGGCGCCGTGTTCGCCGATGCCGCGTGGGGTTGGGGCGATGCCAACCTCGACCACGTGGCCGACGGCGGCTTCGCGCTTTACCTGGGCGGCGGGTTCTACCCGCAGTTCCGCTGGAACTGGGTGTGGCGCACGAACGACTGGAAGACGCTCACGTCGCGGAAGCCGGGGACTTACTTCACGCTGGATTTCTCGTATTGAAGGCGCGGCTCGATTGGATCCTCCTCGGCGCGGTGGCCGTGCTCGCCTTCGGCGCTGGGGCACTTTGGCTCGCGCAGGATGACGACGCCTTGGAGCTGATGGCGGATCCGCCCGGAGTCGGCGCCACCGTTCTCCTCGACGGAAAGCCGGTTGGCGTGCTGAGCCCGATGGACAACGGAGCCGAGGTGGTCATCGCGGATGCAGCACATCCGCGCGCCGCGTTTCCGTGCGTTGCTCCGGGGGACACGATCGTGCGTGTCGGGGAGCGTTGGGCGGTGGCGAGTATCTCGGGCGTGGGCCCGGGCAAGCACATGCTCACCATCATCACGACGACGGCGGACACCTTGAGTGGTCCGGTGGAGATGTTCGATAGTCCCAGCGTGTCGATCTCGATTCGCTGCCGCACCCTGTGGCAGACCTCCCGGTGACGACCCGGGAGGAAACGAAGTACTCACCGGCGTTCGTCGTGGATTGATCGCTACAGTGCCGGCGGCCAGTGCCAAGCACTGCGCTCGCGCACGTTGCCCAAGTGGTACCTCGACTTGCTGACGAATTCCCGAATCCGTCGGGTCAAGTGTTTTC
>JBEBGT010000655.1:0-1778 GCA_040081365.1 Candidatus Eiseniibacteriota bacterium
GTGCGGTCGCCCCCCAGTCCCAGGTGTCCCCCGTGGCGGTGCCGCCGGTCGACGGCGGACCGATCACGACCTTGGTGTGCTTGTGCTGGGCGCCGAGCGCGACGTCGAACCAGCGCGTGAGAGGCGCATCGCCGCCGCGATCACGCCCGCGGATCCGGTCGAACAGTCGCACGGGCGAGAAACCGACACCCACTCCCTGCACCCGCTCATAGGAGTTGAAGCTGCCGATCACGTTCCCGAACGGGTCCGTGATGGCGCTGCGGCCATAATCGAGCCGCAGCTTGCCGAGGCCGCTCGGCACACCCATGAGCGAGACACCGAGCCCGCCGCCGCCGATCAGCACACGGCGCGAATCGAGGAACACGTCGGTGGCGAGCCCCGGCACCAACTGCGTGTGCCCGTCGACCACGCCCACACCACGCACCTCGGCCAGGCTCGCGGGATTGCCCCACACGCCGGGCTCCCCCCACCACACACCCGCCGACGCGCCGGCCATGCCGGCCGCGCGCACCGAGGTCTCGATGTCCATGGAGCGTGCGGTGCCCTGCGCGTGCGACGGTGCTGGCGCCAAGGCGAGGGCCGAAGCACACAGGACGATCAGGACCCGGCGCCATGGGCGGTGAGCGAGCGGAGCTTCGGGAGTCGGGTACATGACGGCACCTCCAGAACGGTACGGGGTGCCCGAAACCCTACAACCGCGGCAGCGTGATGCCAACCTGCTTCTGGTACTTGCCGCCCTTGTCCTTGTAGGACACCTCGCACACGGATTCGGCCTTGAAGAACACCACCTGCGCGATGCCCTCGTTGGCGTAGATGCGCGCCGGCAGCGGAGTGGTGTTGCTGATCTCGAGCGTCACGTAGCCCTCCCACTCGGGCTCGAACGGCGTGACGTTCGTGATGATGCCGCAGCGTGCGTAGGTCGACTTGCCCATGGTGATCGTGAGCACGTCGCGCGGGATCCGGAAGTATTCCACCGTCCGCGCGAGCGCGAACGAGTTGGGCGGCACGATGCAGACCGGGCCCTTGAAGTCGACCATGCTCTTGGGGTCGAGCGCCTTGGGATCGACCACCGTGCTCATGACGTTCGTGAAGATCTTGAACTCGTCGGCCACCCGGATGTCGTAGCCGTAGCTCGACACGCCGTACGAGATCACGCCCTCGCGGACCTGCTTCTCCTCGTAGGGCTCGATCATGCCGTGTTCCTTGCACATCTTGCGGATCCAATGGTCGGGCTGGACGCTCATGCTCACTCCGTGTTCGTTAGAAACGACCGAGCAGGCGCACGACGTGCACGAGCTCGGGGATCAGTAGTTCTTCGAGGGCCTGGCGGACCGCACCAGCAGAGCCGGGAAGGTAGACGACCAGCCGCCCGCGCGCGACCCCGGCCCCCGCGCGACTCAACCACGCCGCCGAACCCACCGTGGCCCACGACTTCATGCGGAAGCCCTCGCCGAAGCCCGGGAGCGCGCGCTCGAGCAGCGGCTCCACCGCTTCGGGCGTCACATCGCGCGGGGCCACGCCGGTGCCGCCGGTGAGCAGCACGGCGTCGACGTCGCGCTTGGCGAGTGCGGCGCGCAGCGCGCGGCGGATGGCCGCCACGTCGTCGCGCACCCAGGCGCGCACGCCGATGCGGTGCCCGGCGCGCGTCAACAGGTCGGCCGCGAGCGCGCCGCTCGTGTCGTCGAGACCGCGACGCGTGTCGCTCACCGTGATGAGCGCGAGCACGACCGTGCGGGGCGCGGTCTGCGCACGCGCGTGCGGGCCGCGGCGCGCCCACG
>JBEBGT010000180.1:0-6871 GCA_040081365.1 Candidatus Eiseniibacteriota bacterium
CTTCTGGTGCGCGCGCGGCGCCAGCGCTCGCAGCGTGCCGGCGAGCGATTCTCGCAGCCGGAAGGGCACGGCTTCCAGCGTCATGCGGCCGGACTCGATCTTGGAGAAGTCGAGGATGTCGTTGATGAGCGTGAGCAACGACGCCGCGGCGTTCTTCACGCTGTCGACGAACTGCCGCTGCGACGGATCGAGCGTGGTGTCCACGAGCAGGTCGGTCATGCCGATGATGCAGGTCATGGGCGTGCGGATCTCGTGGCTCATGTTGGCCAGGAACTCGGACTTGAGCCGCGCGGTGGTGACGGCGGCCTCGCGCGCCTGCTGGAGCTCGTGCTCCTCACGCTTGCGCTCGGTGATCTCGCGCACGATCGCCAGCCGCTGGCCGCCCTCGAGCGGCACGATGCGCGCCTCCCAGCTGCGCGAACCGTCGGCGAACGGGAACGAGCCCTCGACCGCGGCGCTCGCGGCACCGGCATCGAGTTGCTCGAACGCGCGCCGCAGCTGGACGCCGACCCGCCCGCCGCTCAGGTGCTGGATGCGATGCCCGACGACGCGGGCCAGTTCGAGCGGCAGGCCCTCGGTCTCGCGTGCGCGGGCCGCCAGGATCGTGCCGTCCTGTCCGAGGCGCAGGAACACATCCGGGAACGCCTGCAGGATGGCGTGCATCTCGGTGTTCGACTGTGTGAGTTCCTGCGAGCTCAACTCCATCGCCTGCTCGAGCAGCTGGCGGTCGCTGTCCGCCGAGCGGTACGCGGCATCGACGCGGCCGAGGAAGTCCTCGAGACGCTTGCGGAACGCGGGATCCTCCGGCAGATCCACGGCGAGCAGCCCGCGCAGCTGGCGCAGAAGCAGAGGATGGCGTCCGTCGAGGTTCATGCCGCTTCGGCCAGGGTCGTGATGGTCATGGTCTGGTTGTGCAGCTCGCAGCGCGCGTGCGCATGGAACGGCGAGATCTCGCCGTAGGAGTAGAAGCCCGCCAGCATCGGACCTGGGCCGAGCGTCGCGCGCACGCCTTCGAGTTCTTCCTCGATGCGCTGCGACAGCACGAGCTTGCGGCCCACGCAGCTCACGAGCAGCGCCAGCTGGCTCGGGTGCCCCGCCAGGTCCTCGCCGCTCGAGCGTGCGGCCTGGACCGCGCCATCCACCAGCCGGTCGAAGTTGGCCATCATGAGCCGCGCGCGCAGGCCCTGCGGCACGTCGCCCGCGAACGTCAGGCTGGCGGCTGCCTCGTCCACCGCGAGGATCGTGCGCACGAGCACGCTGCCGTCGCTCAGGCGCAGGCTGAGAGGGAACAACAGGCCGCTCGAGGGCAGGTCCTTGGCATGGTCCCCGAGGTACCGCTTGTAGAGCTCCAGCGCCGGCTGGCCATCGAGTTCGTAGAGCACGTTGCCCCGCGAGCGCGTGATGATGCGCTCGGGGCCGAACGGGTCCCAGCCGCCCTGCGAGCCATAGCCCACCGACAGCTGCGCGCCGTAGAGTCCCAGGATCGCCACCTCGCCGGCCACCGGCTGGTCGCCGCACAGCACGGTGGTGCGCACGAAGCGCGCGCCGTCGCCCGACAATCCGCCCGTCGACGTGACGTTCGCGGGCAGCGCCTCGCGCAGACCCGCCACCAGTTCGCTGCCGTTGACCAGCAGGCCGTCCGAGACCACCAGCGTGTGCACCAGGCCCTCGTGTGGCAGCCGTGTGGCCAGCTGCCGGCCCAGTTCGCGGCTGTCCCCGGTAGCCGACAGCGCGATGCGGGCGTGCCGGAGCGTGCTGTGCTCGAACCGCACCGCGGTGGCGACGATGCCGTCGTCGCCGACCAGGGTGTCGTGGATCTCGCCGGCCGTGGAGCAGCCGAACGCCAGGGCTTGCGGGTGGCGCTCGCGGATCTCGGCCAGCGCGGGGGAGTCCTCGAGCCCGGCGGCGTAGAACAACAGCAGGAGCTGGGCGCCGGTCAGATCGCCGGGTTCTGGGGCGGGCCAGGGCTCGCCGGGCTGCCAATGGAACTGCTGCACGCGCATGGGGGGGGACCTCGGCCGTCCGCCACCCGGAGAGGGCCGCACGGTGGGCACGGTCCCACGGGCCGGGGGCAGCGCGGCCGGTCCGTCCTCCAAGTATCGTGGCGGGAGCGGTTTCCGAGAGGGCACCAGCGTGGTGCAGGAGGGGAGGTCCGCGCGCTCGTCCCGGGCTGGGGCCGGAACGGTCCCGGTGCAGGAATCCCCGTCCCGCCATGGGGTTGCACGGCTTCTGCACGCGCCGGCCATCTTGACAGGGGGCGGGGGGCAGGTTAACTTCCGGCGCTTCCTTCACACTGCACCGGGCCGCCCGGGCCGGGTGCATCACGGTCGTGCTCGCCCGTTCGGGCGCTCACGCACGGCCGTTTCGGCCATATTGGTGGCATCATCGGAGGACGGATGTCGACATATTCCGCCCGCGAGAGTGACATCCAGCGGCGTTGGCTGCTGGTGGACGCCGAGGGCAAGACCCTCGGCCGTCTGGCGACCCAGGTCGCGATGGTACTCAGGGGCAAGCACAAGCCGATCTACACCCCGCACATGGATACCGGTGACTTCGTCATCGTGATCAACGCGGACAAGATCCGGCTGACCGGCACCAAGCCGGAGAAGAAGAAGTACTTCCACCACACCATGTATCCGGGTGGCGGCTCGTGGACCAAGATCGCCGAGGTGTTCGCCAAGCACCCCGAGCGCGTGATCGAGAAGGCCGTGAAGGGCATGGTGCCCCGCAACCGCCTCGGCCGCGCGATGGTCAAGAAGCTGAAGGTCTACGCGGGCCCGCAGCATCCGCATGCCGCACAGCAGCCTGAGTCCTGGTCCATCGAGGCCTGAAAGGGGATCCCATGACGACGACGACGAAGCCCCTGACCGGCCGGCGTAAGGAAGCGGTGGCGCGTGTGCGCCTGCTTCCGGGCACGGGTCAGACGTTCGTGAACGGCAAGAGCGTGAAGGACTATCTCAAGCGCGAGTCGCTGGTGCTGCATGCACTCAAGCCGCTCGTCGCCACCAACACGGTCGACAAGTACGACCTGCACGCGCGCGTCTCGGGCGGCGGGCTGACCGGCCAGGCCGGCGCCATCCGCATGGGCGTCGCCCGCGCGCTGGTCCGCCTCGACGAGACGCTCAAGGGCCTGCTCGGCCGCGAGGGTTACCTGACTCGCGACTCGCGCATGGTCGAGCGCAAGAAGTACGGGCAGCCGGGCGCTCGCAAGCGCTTCCAGTTCAGCAAGCGCTAGGACGCGACACCGATCCGGCAGCACGACGACGAAATCTCACACGCCCCACCGCCGCGCCGGGGTCCGGGTCACACCGGGAGGCGCGACGAGCTCGGCGGGGCGGAGGAAGAACCCCACAGGAGGTCATCCGTGGCCGATATCACCATGAAGGACCTGCTCGAAGCGGGTGTTCACTTCGGGCATCAGACCCGGCGCTGGAATCCTCAGATGAAGCGATTCATCTTCATGGAGCGCAACGGGATCTACATCATCGACCTGCAGAAGACGCTCAAGTGCATCCAGGACGCCAAGGCCGCGATCATGAAGGTGACGCGCGGCGGCGGCCATGTCCTGTTCGTGGGCACCAAGAAGCAGGCCAAGCTCATCGTCACCGAGGACGCCGCGCGTTGCGGCCAGTACCACGTGACCGAGCGCTGGCTGGGCGGCATGCTCACGAACTTCAAGACCATCCGCTCGAGCATCAAGCGGCTGAAGGACCTGGACGGCATGATCGCCGACGGCACCATGGAGAAGCTCGCGAAGAAGGAGCAGTCGCGTCTCGGCCGTGAGCGTGAGCGCCTGCAGTTCGCCTTCTCGGGCATCAAGGACATGCCGGGCCTGCCGTCGCTCGTGTTCATCGTCGACACCAAGAAGGAGAAGATCGCGGTGTCCGAGGCCAACCGCCTCGGGATCCCGATCGTCGGTGTCGTCGACACGAACTGTGATCCGACGCTCATCAACTTCCCGATCCCGGGCAACGACGACGCGCTGCGCGCGATCAAGTTGTTCTCGGGGCTGGTCGCCGATTCGGTCCTCGAGGCGCGCAACATGGTGCGCGAGGGTGCGGATCAGGAGACGGTCTCGTTCGGCGGTGAGTCCGCCGAAGCCGAGGCTGGAGCGGCGAGCGCGCGGGCCTGAGCGGCTCTTTCCATCAGGTACCACTGAAAGCCATCAGCGCCCGTCCGCATGTGCATCGTGCGGGCGGGCGTTCCAACGAAGCAGGGGAGTGTCATGACGATCACCGCGGAACAGGTCAAGCAGCTCCGGGACATGACCGGCGCCGGCATGATGGAATGCAAGAAGGCCCTCGCCGAGACGAACGGGGACCTGAACAAGGCCGTCGACGCGCTGCGTAAATCGGGCATCGCGAAGGCCGAGAAGCGCGCCGACCGCGCCGCTTCGCAGGGCCGTGTCGAGTCGTACATCCACGACAGCCGCACCGGCGTGCTCATCGAGGTGAACTGCGAGACGGACTTCGTGGCGCGCACCGACGACTTCATCAAGCTGTGCAAGGACCTCGGCATGCAGGCCGCGGCCGCGAACGCCGACTACGTGCGGCGCGAGGAAGTGCCGGCCGAGCGCCTCGAGCGCGAGCGCGCGATCTACGCCGAGCAGGTGAAGAACGAAGGCAAGCCGGCGGCGATCGTCGACAAGATCGTCGAGGGCAAGCTCAACAAGTTCTACTCCGAGGTCTGCCTCATGGAGCAGGCGTTCATCAAGGACGACAAGAAGACGGTGAACGAGCTCGTGAAGGAAACCTCCATGAAGACGGGCGAGAACATCGTCGTCCGCCGCTTCGTCCGTTTCCGCCTCGGCCAGGAGTAACCGTTGAAGCCCAAGCCGCAGCGCATCCTGCTCAAGCTGTCCGGCGAGCAGCTCGCCGGTGAGAAGGGCCATGGCATCGACGAGAACGTGCTGTCCGCGCTCGCCGAGGAAGTCCGGGATGTGCACGCGCTCGGGGTGCAGGTCGGCCTCGTGCTCGGCGGCGGCAACATCTTCCGCGGCCTCGCGGGCAGTGCGCGTGGCATGGACCGCGTGGCCGCGGATCACATGGGCATGCTGGCGACGGTCATCAACAGCCTGTCGGTCCAGCATGCACTCGAGAAGCGCGGGTTGTTCACGCGCGTGATGTCGGCGATCCAGATGGATCAGGTGTGCGAGCCGTGGATCCGGCGCCGCGCCGTGCGCCATCTCGAGAAGGGGCGTATCGTGGTCATGGCGGCGGGGACGGGCAATCCGTACTTCACGACCGACACGGCGGCGGTGCTGCGCGCGATCGAGATCGGGGCCGACGTGGTCCTGAAGGGCACCATGGTCGACGGCGTGTACTCGGGCGACCCCAAGAAGGACCCGACCGCGACGTTCTTCCCTCGCATCCCGTACATGGATATCCTGAACAAGGACCTCAAGGTCATGGACTCGACCGCGATCTCCCTGTGCCGTGACAACCGCCTGCCGTTGATCGTCTTCAACGTGGGCGTGCGCGGCAACCTGGTCAAGATCGTGAACGGCGAGTCGGTGGGTACCGTCGTCGGGGAGTGACCCCAACCGGGGTGACGCTCCCAGGGGAGTGGCTCGAATGGCATCCAAGACGCTGACTGACGCCGAAGATCGCATGAAGAAGGCCCTCGAGTTCGTCCGTCATGAACTCACCGGCATCCGCACCGGCAAGGCGAGCCCGCAGTTGCTCGACACGGTGAAGGTCGAAGCGTACGGCTCGCACGTGCCGATCCAGCAGGTGGGGACCGTGAGCGCGCCCGAGGCTCGCCTGCTCGTGATCCAGCCGTGGGACAAGGGGCTCATCAAGGCCATCTGCAAGGGCATCAACGAGGCCCAGCTCGGCTTGAACCCCACCGATGACGGCAGTGTCGTGCGCATCCCGCTGCCCGCGCTCACCGAGGAGCGGCGCAAGGACCTCGTGAAGCTGATCTCCAAGTTCGCGGAGGAAGGCCGCGTCGCAATCCGGCAGATCCGGCACGACGCGAACAAGGAGCTCAAGTCGCTCGAGGACGCCGGTACGCTGCCGGCCGATGACGCCAAGCGCCAGACGGCCGAGGTGCAGAAGATGACCGACAAGTACACCGGCCAGATCGACGAGATGCTCAAGAAGAAGACGGCGGAGGTCATGGAGGTCTAGCCGGGTCCACGGACCTGGCGCGCCGAAAGTGCGCCAGGCCGGCCCGCACCTCCGGAGATCCTCCTTGCCCACGCGAACGCCCGGTCCGCTCAAGCCCCCCGCCGCGGGTGCGATGCTCGACGCGAAGACGCTCATCGCGCGCGGGAACGTCCCGCGCCATGTCGCGATCATCATGGATGGCAATGGCCGCTGGGCGAAGGCGCGCGGTGTGCCACGCCTGATGGGGCACCGCGCCGGTCGCGACTCCGTGCGCGAGGCGGTGCGCGGCTGCTCGGCGCTCGGCGTGCAGGTGCTGACGCTGTACACGTTCTCGATCGAGAACTGGCAGCGTCCGGCGCGTGAGGTCGCCGCGCTCATGACGATCCTGCGCCAGACGTTGCGCGCGGAACGCAAGGAACTCGATTCGAACAACGTGCGGTTGCAGGTCATCGGCCGCACCGCCGATCTGCCCGCGCCCGTGCGCGACGAGATCGCCGCGACGCAGAAGTACCTGTCCAAGAACACGGGACTGCAGCTCAATCTCGCGCTGTCGTACAGCGGCCGCGCAGAGATCGTGGATGCCACGCGCCGCTTGCTCACCGACGCGCGCGAGATGCGGCTCGATCCGGGCAAGGTGGACGAGGAGTTCCTCGGCAGCTACCTCTACACGGCGGGCCTGCCGGATCCGGACCTGCTCATCCGCACGAGTGGCGAGATGCGGCTGTCGAATTTCATGCTGTGGCAGCTGGCGTACACCGAGC
>JBEBGT010000181.1:0-6866 GCA_040081365.1 Candidatus Eiseniibacteriota bacterium
GCGGTGCGTGTCACGACGGCAAGAAGACGTTCGCGGTCGACGACGACAAGGCATGTGCGAAGTGCCACCGGGAGTCTGCGCGATGAGCTATGGACTGTTGCTGGACACGACGCGCTGCATCGGCTGCGGCGCCTGCTCGGCCGCCTGCAAGGAACAGAACGAGCTGCCGCTGCCGATCGAGGAGCGCAGCACGGCGTACACCTGGACCACCGTGCAGCCGAGCGCGGGTGTGAACGTGCGCCGCATGTGCATGCACTGCCTCAAGCCCACCTGCGTGTCGGTGTGCCCCGTGGGGGCCATGACCAAGACCGCCGCGGGGCCGGTCGTGTACGACGCCGAGCGCTGCATCGGCTGCCGGTACTGCGTGCAGGCGTGCCCGTTCGACGTGCCCAAGTACCAGTGGGACCGCGCGATTCCCGTGGTCGGCAAGTGCGTGATGTGCGCGCCACGGCTGGCCAAGGGTGAAGCCACGGCGTGCGCCAGCGTGTGCCCGACCGGGGCCACGAAGTTCGGCGACCGCGACGCGCTGATCGCCGAAGCCCGGGGGCGGTTGTCGAGGGAGCCGGGGCGGTACGTGGACCACATCTACGGTCTCGACGAGGTGGGGGGGACGTCCGTGCTCATGCTGTCGAGCGTGCCGTTCGCGCAGCTCGGCCTGCGCGACAACCTGCCGCACCAGCCGCTGCCGGGGCTCACCTGGAATGTCCTGTCCAAGGTGCCCGACATCGTGATGCTGGGCGGCACGCTCTTGTACGGCATCTACTGGATCACCCGCCGGCGTGAACTGGTGCGCCGGATCGAGAGTGCCAGTGCGATCCGCGCTCGCGCCGCGCAGGAACACGGGAGGCCGTCATGAGCACCGTCCCGCTGGCCCATCCGCGGCCCGCCCCTGCGCGCCGCTGGCCGACGTTCTGGGAGTTCGTGCTCGGCGTGCTGGTGATCGCGCTCATCGGGATCACATTCGTCCGCTTCAGCCGTGGATTGGGGGCGAGCACCAACCTGAGTGACGCATTCCCCTGGGGCGTGTGGATCGGGTTCGACATCCTGTGTGGCGTGGGGCTGGCGGCCGGGGCGTTCACGGTCATGGCGACCGTGCACCTGTTCCACCTCACGAAGTTCGAGCCCATCGTGCGCCCCACCGTGCTCACGGGGTTCCTGGGCTACCTGTTCGTGGTGTTCGCGCTCCTGTTCGACCTCGGGCAGCCGTGGCGCATCTGGCACGCCATGGTGTACTGGAACGAGCACTCGGTGATGTTCGAGGTGGCGTGGTGCGTGATGCTGTACACCACGGTGCTGTCGCTCGAGTTCGCGCCCATCGTGTTCGAGCGTTTCCGCATGCACCGTATGCGCGCGCTGCTGCATGGCATCAACACGCCGCTCGTCATCCTGGGCGTGCTGCTCTCCACGCTGCACCAGTCGTCGCTCGGCACGCTGTACCTGATCGTGCCCGAGAAGTTGCACCCGCTGTGGTACTCGTCGTGGCTGCCACTGCAGTTCTACCTGTCGGCCATCGGCGCCGGCATCGGCATGATCATCTTCGAGTCCCACCTGAGCGGCCGCGCATTCGGCCGGCAGCTCGAGATGGACCTGCTCGAGCCGCTGGCGCGCGTCATGGTGGTGGTGCTTGCGGTGTACGGCGTGCTGCGGCTGGACCTGTTGCGCCACGCTGGCGTGCTGGGCACGATCTTCCGGCCCGACTACGAGAGCCGCATGTTCCTCGTGGAGTTCTCGCTCGGCGTGCTGATCCCGGTGGGCCTGCTCGCGTGGGAGCGTGTCCGGCGCTCGCCCACCGGACTGGTGGTGGGCGCCGCCTCGGCGGTGCTGGGGTTCATCATGCACCGGTTGAACGTGAGCATCACCGGGCTCGAGCGTGCCAGTGGCACGCACTACGTGCCCAGCTGGATGGAGCTCACGGTGTCGTTCGCGCTGGTCGCGATCGGCTTCGCGGTGTTCGCGCTCGCCGTGCGGCACCTGCCGATCTTCCCCGAGCACGCTCCGGCGGACCACGAGGAGGGCGCGCTCGAACACGGGCGCACCTGAGTCATGCGCTCGCGGATCGGAGTGCTCGCCATCGCCGGGGTGTCGCTGGTCACGGCCGTGGTGTTCGCGCTCATGGCCGGCATGCTCGTGGGTGCGCACCGTTCCGCGCTGCTCGCCCAGCTCACCCGCGGTGCCGATCAGTTGAGCGAGACGATCCGCAGTAGCACCTACTGGGACATGCTCGAGAACCGGCGCGAGGCGCTGCACCGCGAGATCGTCACGCTGGGCCAGCAGCAGGGCATCGAGAAGGTGCGGCTGTTCAACGCCACCGGCACGATCATGTTCTCCTCCGACGAGGGCGAGATCGGGCGCTCGCTCGATAAGAACGCCGAGGCCTGCTACGCGTGCCACGCCGCCGGCAGCCCGCTGCAGAAGCTGTCCACCAAGGAGCGCGCTCGCATCTATCGTGCGCCGGACGGCCACCGCGTGCTGGGCATGATCCGCTCCATCGACAACGAGCCGCGCTGCTGGAACGCGGCCTGCCACGCGCATGCGCGCAGCGAGCGCGTGCTGGGTGTGCTCGACGTGAACGTGTCGCTGGCCGAGGCCGATCGCCAGGTGGCGCATGACCAGCGCCGGCTGCTGCTGCTGGGCGTGCTGGCCGTACTGGCGAGCAGCCTCACGCTGGGTTGGTTCAGCGACCGGCTCGTGTTCCGGCCGGTGGCCGCGCTCATCGCCGGCACGCGCAAGGTGGCCGAGGGCGACTTCAACACCACGTTGCCGGTGAAAGCCGGCAACGAGCTGGGCGACCTGGCCGTGGCGTTCAACGACATGACCAAGAAGCTGGGCGACGCGCGCCGGCAGCTGACGCAGGCCGACAAGCTCGCTTCGGTGGGCCGGCTCGCGGCGGGCGTGGCGCACGAGATCAACAACCCGCTCACCGGTGTGCTCACGTACGCGTCGTTCCTGCAGAAGCGTTTCGCCGACCAGCCCGAGGTGGCGGCCGATCTGGACGTGATCGTGCGCGAGACCAAGCGCTGCCGAGAGATCGTGCGCGGGCTGCTCGACTTCGCGCGGCAGACCCCGCCGCAGCGCGGCGCGACCGACCTCAATGACGTCGTGCGCCGCAGCGTGGCCGTGGTGATCAACCAGCTCACGGTCGACCGCGTGCAGCTCGACCTCGACTTGGCCACCGGACTGCCCGAGTTCACCGCGGATGCGAACCAGCTGCAGCAGGTGGCGGTGAACCTCATCTTGAATGCGGCGGACGCCATCGGTGGCGGGGGCGGCACGATCCACGTGCGCACCGCGGCCGTGGAGCTGCCGCCGCGCGGCCATGCACTGGTCCGGGCGGCCGCATGTCCCAAGGGCTGCGACCTGATCGACGCCGGCGTGCGCGTGGGGCGCCACCCCGGCATCCGCGTGCTGCGCCGCCAGCATGCGCGCGACACCGTGGTGCACCTGGACCCCGTGTATGGCCGCGCCGCGCACCGCGCCACGGAGTCCAGCGAGGACGGCACACTGGCGGACTACCTGTGCCCGCGCTGTCAGACGCGGCTCGAGCTGCCCGACGCGCGCTGCGGCGACTGCGGAGCCCCGGCGTTCGGCGTGGCCACGGGTGAGGGCGGGCGCATCGAGTGGTGCACGCGCAAGGGCTGCCACTGGACGCGCTGGGCGGCCGCCGATGCGCGCGGAGCGCAACGCCATCTGGAGTTGTCGGTCGAGGACACGGGCCACGGTATCTCGCCCGAGGATCGTGACCACCTGTTCGAGCCGTTCTTCACCACCAAGGGCAATCGTGGGCTGGGGCTGGGGCTCGCGGTGACCTGGGGCATCGTCGAGGGCCACGGCGGCACCATCGACGTGACGAGCGAGCCCGGCCATGGCGCACGCTTCGCGGTGCGCTTGCCGTGGGCCGCCCCCGCGAACGCCGTCACCCGCACACCCTGAGAGGCATGTCATGAGCGACTGCATCGATCCTTACGACTGGCCCGAGGGCGCGGACTTCGACGTGCTCGTGGTCGACGACGAACCCGTGGTGCGCGATGCCGTGGCGCGCATGTTGGCCAGTGAGGCGCTGCGCGCCGTGTGCGTGGATCGCGGCGAACGCGCGCTCACCCATCGCGCGCTCGACGCCTGCCGGCTGCTGGTGTGCGACCTCATGATGCCCGGCATGTCCGGGCTGGATCTCATCCGCGCCGTGCGTGCACGCCGTCCGGGGCTGCCGGTGCTCGCGATCACCGGCTATGCGACGCCAGAAGTGGCCGCGCAGGTGGCCGAGAGCGGCGCCACCGAGTTCCTGGCCAAGCCATTCGATCCCGAAGAGCTGTTGGTGAAGGTGCGGCACATCCTCGCGCGGGCCGCGCCGGATGACGCCGGGAAGGAGGTTGGATCATGACCGCCCTGCTGGTGGTGCTGTTGTTCGCGGGATTCATCGTGGTCGATGTGGCCGTGCGTGCCATGGCCAGACGCCTGGACGCCGCGCGGGAGCGCAAGGCGCGCGAGGCCGTGCTGCATGAGCTGGTGCGGGTCGAGTTCGCCGATTCCGCGGCGAGCCTGCGCCGCGCCGAGGTGCCGCACGCCAAGGCGCGCATCCTGGCCGTGGACGACGAAGCCGTGGTGCTGGACAGCTTCCGCAAGATCCTCGTGCTCGAGGGCTTCAGCGTGGACACCGTGCAGAACGGGCCCGAAGCCCTCACGCTCCTGCGCGAGCGCGACTACGACTTCGTGTTCACCGATCTCAAGATGCCGATCATGGATGGCACCGAGGTGGTGAAGGCCGTGAAGCAGCTGCGCCCCGATGTCGACGTGGCGGTGATCACCGGCTTCGGCACCATCGAGACCGCGGTCGACACCATGGCGCACGGTGCGTCGGATTACGTGCAGAAGCCTTTCACCGAGGACGAACTGGTGGCGTTCGCGAACCGGCTGCTCATCAAGCGCACCGCACGGCTCGAAGCCCAGCGCCGGCCCACGGTGCGCGTGGTGGCTCCCGAAGTGGCGGAGTCGGTGGGCAGCCGCGAGTACTGCGTGCCGGGCGGTGCGTTCGTCTCCTGCGGGCATGCGTGGGCCCAGGTCGAGGCCGGCGGTCAGGTGCTGGTGGGGCTCGACGACTTCGCGCGCAAGCTGGCCGGGCATCTGGAGCGGCTCGAGCTGCCCGCGGCCGGTGCGCGCGTGAAGCGCGGCGATGTGCTGTTCGTGTTGCGGCGCGGAGCCGAGCAGTTGCGGGTGCGCTCGCCCCTCAGCGGCGTAGTGGTGAGCGGCAACCCGGCGCTGCCGCACGACCCGGGTCTGCTGCTCGAGAGCCCCTACGACCGCGGCTGGGTGTGCGTGCTGCGTCCCACCGACCTGGCGTCCGAGCTGTCGGGCCTGCGCATCGGGCAGGCGGTGGTGGACTGGTACCACGACGAGATCGCCCGGCTGCGCCGCGAGTCGCCGACGGCGGATGCCCCGCCGCCGAGCTGGGCCGAACTCGAGACGCGCTACTTGAGCGCCGCGCCGGCGGTGCCGACCACCTCGATGCGCCCCGCGCCCGAACCCGCAAGCGCGGGCGCCTGAGTGCCGATACCCCCGGGCGGCGCGTCGTCCCGCCCGGGGCGGTCCGGACCCAGCTGGGCAACGCGTTGCGCCGCTGCCCGCTGGCGAGGGGGCGTCGCCGGCGCAAACCGCACGAGGACTTGACCTTGACCCCCGTGGGGGTGGTGCCTAGACTCTAGGGGTACGTGCTCGTGCATGCCCGTCGAGCCCTGCCTGTCGTCCCACACGACTCGGGCCGCATCCCGAAGCTGCCGCCGACTCAGGAGACGAATCCACCTATGAAGTCGTTCCTCTCGCGCATGGTCACCGCCGCCGTGATGCTCGCCATCGCCGTCGCGCTGATCGGTGCCGCCGCACCGTCCAAGGTGCTCGAGCCCAACAAACTCGTCATCCTCTCGACCTCGGACGTGAAGGGCAAGAACGAGCCCTGTGGTTGACACACCCCCAAAGGGGGTCTCGCCCGGCGGGCGAGTTTCGCGGACAGCATCAAGACGCAGTTCGGCCAGGTCCTGGTCGTGGACGGTGGTGGGTTCTTCCCCGAGGAGTCCGACAGCCTGTATCGCGACAAAGCGTGGTTCCTCATGGACGGCATGGTGCTCCTCGGCACCGACGCCGCCGGCATGAGCGAGAAGGAACTCAAGTACGGCCGTGGTTGGCTGCTGGCGCAGCTCAAGCGCAGCAAGCTGCCCATGGTGTGCGCCAACGTCTGGGACAAGGCCACCAAGAAGACGCTCGTCCCGGCTTCGCGCATCGTGAAGAAGGGCGGCGTCACGGTGGGCCTGTTCGGGCTCAACAGTGACAAGGTCGATCTGGGCCCGGCCCGCGACTCGCTCACCATCGAGGACCCGGTCGCGGCCGCCAAGCGCACGGTGGCCGAGCTCAAGAAGCAGGGCGCCACGGTGATCGTGCTGCTGTCGCAGCTCGGCAAGGTCGAGTCCGAGGACATCGTCACGGGTATCGACGGCATCGACGTGGTGATCACCGGCCGCAACGTGCCCATGCTGCAGAAGGGCCGCATGATCAAGAACACCGTCGCGGTCTACGGCGGCGAGCAGGGCCAGCACATGGGCCGCACCATCGTGACGCTCGATGCCGCCAAGAAGATGCAGACCGGCGAGAACGACGTGTTCGTGATGGGTCCGGACGTGGGCGAGAAGCCCGAGATCCTGCAGCTCGTGAAGAGCTTCAATGACGCGTTCAACGACAAGATGCGCAAGCTCGAGAAGGAGCGTGCGCTGTCGTCCAAGCAGCAGACGGGTGGCGAAGCCCAGACCCAGAAGCAGTCGGTGGATCACTTCGTGGGCTCCGAGGTGTGCCAGCGCTGCCACCAGCCGGACTACGCGCAGTGG
>JBEBGT010000182.1:0-6852 GCA_040081365.1 Candidatus Eiseniibacteriota bacterium
CAGCGGCCCGACGTCGCTCGAGAGCATCAACGTCCTCTATGCGGCCGACTTCTCGTGGACGTGGCGGCCGGGCGTCCGCCTGTACGGCGAGGTCGCGCTCGATGATGTCACGCTCGACAACAGCCGGCCGTTGCAGATGGCCTGGCAGGCGGGCGTGCACCTGCGCCGCCACACCGACCTGGGTGCATGGTCACTGCGCGGGGAATACTCGCGCGTCTACCCCTTCACCTACTCCTCGCCGGACGACCTCGACTTCGTGAACGCCGGCTTCCCGGTGGGGGCGGCGCTCGGCCCTGATGCCGATCGTTTCTACGCGCGCCTCGAGTGGCGCCCGTCGCTGGCATGGGCCGCCGGAGTCGAAGGCTCGAACACGCGCCAGGGTTCCGGCGTCCTCGGGCAGCCAGGGCCGAGCGGACCGCCCGTGCCGGCACGGCTCATCAGCTACCCGTTCGAGCAGGACCGCCGCTACGCCGTGACATTCGACGTGTCCCCCTCGCCGTCGTTCACGCTCTCCGCCGCGGTCGGTTCGGGCGTCGTGAGCTGGCAGCCCGAGAACGCGGGGCCGGGCACCGACGGCGTGTTCGGTTCCATGCGCGCCACGCTGCGCTGGTAGCCGGGCGCGAGCGAGGCGCCAAGTGAACCGCGCGCAGTCCGCGACGCTGGTGTTCGCCGCGCTCGTGGCCGCGGTCATCGTGGGCACGGCGTTCGTGGCCTACCAGGGCGTGCGTGGCGCCTTCGAACGCGAGTTCGCGCAGCGGCTGCAGCAGTTGGCCGAGCTGTCCGCCGCCCAGGTCTCAGCGGCCGATCTGGCCGACGCCCGTCAGCTCGGGCCCGACGGAGATGGACTGCTCGCACTGCAGTTGGACGCACTCGGGCGTGCCACCGGATTGGCGAACGTGGCCGTGCTCGATGATTCCGGGCGCGTGGTGTACGACGTCCGTGAGGGCTTCGCCCGCGCCGGCCTGCCGAGCCGCTACGACTCGCTGGCGCACGCCACGATCGAACGCGCGCGCGCCGGCGCCAGCGCCGCACTGCCCGCCTACCGCGACGGCGCCATCGAGATGCGCGCAGCCGTCACGCCTTTGCACGACGCGCCCGGCGTGGTGCTCGTGACCGAGGATGCGCCGCGCTGGGCCGGGCAGCTGGCGCGGTTGCGCCGCGACCTGGCGCTGCTCGCCGCCGTTGCCGTGCTGGCGGTGGCCGCGCTCGCGGCGCTGTTGTTGCGCGCCACGGCGTCGCAGCTGTCGCTCGAGCGCCGGTTGTCGCGCAGCGAGAACCTGGCGGCCATGGGACGCATGACCGCCACGCTCGCGCACGAGATCAAGAACCCGCTCGCCATCATCCGCGGTTCGGCCAAGCGCCTGGGCAAGCTCGACACCGGCGCGCAGGCCATGGCGGATTCGGTGGTCGAGGAGGTCGACCGCCTGTCGGCCACCGTGAACCGCTATCTGCAGTTCGCGCGCGGCGGTCCGGCCGCAGACGATGCACGCGGCGATGCCGCCGCCACGCTGGCCGCCACGCTCGATCTGCTGCGCGGGGAGTTCGAAGCGCGCGGCTGCACGTGTGTGCGCGAGGATGCGCTGGCCACCGCCTCCGTGCCGCTCGAAGACGGCTCGCTGAAGCAGGTGTGGCTGAACCTGCTGCAGAACGCGCTCGAGGCTCTGGGCCCGGGCGGGCAGGTGCGGGTGTCGTGCGAACGCACGGGCGCGCACGTCCGCGTGCGCGTGGCCGACAACGGCCCCGGCGTGAGCGCGGCCGTGGTGGCGCGCATGGGCGAGCCGTTCTACACGACGCGCGCACAGGGCACCGGGCTCGGGCTCTTCCTGTCGCGGCAGCTCGTGCAGGGTGCCGGGGGCACGCTGGAGATCGCCAGCCGCGAAGGGCACGGCACCACGGTCACGGTGGAGTTCCCCGCGCTGCGGGCCGATGCATGAGATGAGCTAGACTGCGGGCCACACCCCGGAACGGCCCGCGATTCGTATCCGATCCCTGAACCCAGGAGCCCGTCATCGTGATCAGAGGCCCGATCCTCCGCGTCCTCACCGCGTGCATGGCGGCCGTGCTCGTGTGCACGCTCACCGGGTGCTCCAAGCGCCACCGCATCAGCATCCAATCCAACACCTGCTGGATCGCCACCATCGACAAGCAGAGCGGGGCGGTCACGAACGATTGCGGCCCACAGGATTTCCGGGTCGCGGGCGAGATCCATTGCGTCGCGGTGACGAACCTCGCCGACACGGGCTTCGTGCGCGTGCGCATCGACGACGGTGCGTGGGCCGAGAGCTCCGCCCCGCGCGGGACGGCCGAGACGTGCCGCTGAGCCGCCTGCGCCGCCGGGAGGTGCGTCCGTGAACGTCTTGGTGGTCGACGACGAACTCAAGAACGCCGAACTCGTGGCGGCCGAGCTGCGCGATGCGGGGTTCGTGACCTCGCACGTGGGTGGCGGCACGGCTGCGTTGCAGCGGCTCGAAGCCGGCGGCATCGATGCGCTGGTCACCGACCTGCGCATGAAGCCGCCTGATGGCATGGCGCTGCTGGCCGAGGTGCGCCGCCGCTGGCCGGACGTCACGGTGATCATGATGACGGCGTTCGCCGCGCTCGAGACCGCCCGCGAGGCCTTGAAGCTGGGCGCGCAGGACTACGTCGAGAAGGAAGGCGACTATGTGGACGTGGTGGCGCGCGTGCTGCGCGAGGCCGCCGAGAAGCGCGACCTCCAGCAGTCGAACCGCTCGCTGTCGGCGAGCGTGGAGTCCTTGCGCCGCGACACGCTGCCCGTCGTGGGTGATGCGCCGGCCACGCGCGCCGCGCTCGACCTGGCGCGGAAGGTGGCAGTCACCGACAGCACGGTGCTGCTGCGCGGCGAGAGTGGCACCGGCAAGGACCTGTTCGCCCGCACGCTGCACGCGCTGTCCAGGCGCGCCGCCGGCCCGTGGGTGAAGGTCAACTGTGGCGCGCTGCCCGAGGCGCTGCTGGAGTCCGAGTTGTTCGGCCACGAGAAGGGCGCGTTCACGGGCGCGATCAAGCAGAAGGCGGGCCGCTTCGAGGACGCGCACGGCGGCACCCTCTTCCTCGACGAGATCGGTGAGATGCCGCTGTCGCTCCAGGTCAAGCTGCTGCAGGCCATCGAAGAGAAGACGTTCATGCGGGTGGGCGGCAACAGGCCGGTCACGGTGGACGCCCGCATCATCGCCGCCACGAACCGCCCGCTCGAGGACATGGTCCGCGAGAAGTCGTTCCGCGAGGACCTGTTCTTCCGGTTGAATGTGTTCCCGATCCCGTTGCCGCCGCTGCGCGAGCGGCCGGGCGACATCGCGCGCTTGGTGGAACACGTGCTGCGCCGGCAGGGCGCGCCGGCCGACAAGGTCGAGCCCGCCGCGTTGCGCGCGCTGGAGGGCTACGCGTTCCCCGGCAACGTGCGCGAGCTCGAGCACACCATCGAACGCGCGCTGATCCTGGCCGGGGCCGACGCCATCACCACCGCGCACCTGTCGTTCGCCCAGGTGCCCACGAGCGCCGGGCCGGCCTGGGTGCCGCGCATCCCACCCGAGGGCCTGTCGCTCGAGGCGCTCGAGAAGGAGCTCATCCTGCAGGCGCTCGAACGCGCGGCCGGCAACAAGAGCGCCGCGGCACGGCTGCTCGGGCTCACGCGCCGGACGCTCTACTCGCGCATGGAGAAGCACGGCCTGCGCGTGGCCGGCGAAACCGACGACGCCGAGGCCGAGGCGGAGTGAAGCCCGGCGCACGGATCGGGTTCGTGCTCGCCGGCGCGGCCGGGCTGTGCGCCGCGCTCGCGCTCGCGGTCGAACCCCCCGCGTTCCGGCCACTGCCGACGCCGGCCGGCGACCATGCCGCCGAACCCGTCCTCACTCAGGCCCCGGACGGCACACCGCTCCTGAGCTGGATCGAGGGCGCGAGTGGTGCGCGCGCCCGCCTGCGCTGGAGCCGCTGGCGGCGGGGGGGCTGGACCGCGGCGGCGACCGTGCTCGAGGATGACAGCCTGTTCGTGAACTGGGCGGACGTCCCAGCCGTGCAGGCCGGTGCGGGGGACACGTTGGTGGCGCACGTCCTGCGGCGCACCGCGAGTGGCACCTACGACTATGCCGTCTGCGTCACGCGCTCGACCGATGGCGGGCGGCGGTGGTCGCCACTGCGGCCCGTGCATGGCGGTGCGCCGCGCGGCGAGCACGGCTTCGTCTCGGTGCTGCCGTGGCCGAGCGGTGGCTTCGGCTATGTCTGGCTCGACGGGCGTGTCATGGCGGCGGACCCGGACCACGGTTCGATGATGCTGCGTCATACCGTGCTCGCGACCGGCGGTGAGCCCGGCCCGGAGTCCTTGCTCGACGCACGCACATGCGAGTGCTGCCAGACCGGCGCCGCGCGAACGGCGCACGGAGTGCTGGTGGTGTACCGCGACCGCTCGGAGCACGAGGTGCGCGACATCTTCGCGGTGCGCTGGCAGGACGGGCGATGGACGGATCCCGCGCCGGTCGCCCCCGACGGCTGGGTGGTCGAGGGTTGTCCGGTGAACGGACCTGCCGTCGCCGCCCGGGGCGAGCGCGCGGTGGTCGCGTGGGCCACCGGCGCGGCCGACAGTATGCGCGTGCACGCCGCGACCAGCGACGACGGCGGCGAGCACTTCGGTGTCCCGGTGCGAGTCGATGAGGGCGATCCGGTCGGACGGGCGGATGTCGCGATGCTGCCCGATGGCGACGCGGCGGTGATGTGGATCGAGGGCACGCACGACCACGCCCGGATCCGGGTGCGGCGCTGGGCCGCTTCCGGCGTTCTCGGTGCGCCGGTCACGGTGTCCGGGACGTCGCCGGCCCGCCGCTCCGGATTCCCGAGGCTGGTGTGCGTGGGCGACACGCTGATCGCCGCATGGACCGAGCCCGCGACCCGCTTGCGCGTCCGCACCGCCTTCCTGCCTGCGGCGGCGTTGCCGCACTGAGCCCGCCCGCGGGCCACGGCGCGGGGGACAGCGCGCGCGCGTGGGACTCGTGTATGCTCCGCGCCTCATGGGTTACCTGCGCTCGATCCTGTTCGACAACCTCGGTCTCAAGTTCACGGCGCTGCTGCTGGCGGTGCTCGTGTACCTCAATGTCTACACCGACCGGCCCACCACGCTGTTGGTGTCGTTCCCGCTCGAGTTCGTGGACCTCGAGGACTCGCTCAGCGTGTCGGGACCGTCGCCCGCGGTGGTGCAGGCGGAACTGCGCGGCACCGGCAAGCAGCTGATCCTGATGCGCGTGAAGGAACCGCGCATGAAGCTGTCGCTCTCGGGTGCGCGACGCGGGCGGTTCGAGCGTGCACTGTCGGCCTCGGACCTGCCGCTGCCGCCCGATGCCTCGATCACGATGGAGAACCTGGTGGGTCCGCGCGTCGTGACGCTCGAGATCGATCGCAAGGTCCACCGCGACCTGCCGGTGAAACTCCAGCTCTCGGGCCAGCCGGCCTCGGGCTACCGCTGGGTGGGCGAGATGCTGCTCGATCCGGGCTTCGTCCGGCTCACCGGGCCGGAGCAGGTGCTGCTCGCCATCGATTCCGTGGCGCTGGCCCCGGTGCGTTTCGATGGCAAGCGCGACACGGTGACCGCGATGGTGGGTCCCGAGCGCCTGCCGGATTGGTGCACGGCCGAGCCGGCCGTGGTGAAGGTGCGCCTGCCGCTCGCGCGCCGTGTGCGCTGAGCACCGTTCCGCGCCCGCTGCCCCCCCGAAAAGCATGACGGCCACCCTCGCAGGAAGATGGCCGTAGCTCGCTACCTTGAACGTGTCCAGGTCCACCAGCGTGTCGCTTCCACCGATCCTCCCGGCCCCTCGATAGGGGCAGCGGCGAAGCGTCGGCTTGTTCGATCACTCCAGACTTCCTCGACTCCGTCTGGTCGTTCCGGTGGACTCGCGCCCCCCGGCGGCGACCCTCGAAGGATCCGCTCTCGCAGGTCGCAGGTCCGCGGGAGCATTCCCTTCACTAGGACAGGTGGCGCGTGTGCCCGGGAAATACATCGCCCGGGTGGTTTTTCACCTCCTACCCGCGCGAATCCGGTTCAGTAACACTGCGGCGTTCAGTGTCATGGTGCCTCGGTTGCGTGGCACCGAACCGAGCGCGGTCATCGTCGCGACCGGTGCGACGCGCGCGAGGTGGCGTGAGCCGTCAGCGCTTCCGCGCCACCACCCGGTAGCCGCGTGCCCAGCGGAATGTGGGCCATGCGCGCAGAATGTTGTTCGCGGCATTCACGAGGTCGTTGGCCGCGCCGCCGTAGTGCGGCAGGGCGCGTGCGCTGAAGCCGCGCTTCGTGAGGCGGGCCGCCAGGTCGCGCGGGTCGAACAACTGGTCGAGGCAGTAACCCCATTCGGGCTCGCGCGGGCACATGCCGCGGCGATAGGGGCTCGCGGGCAACGCACCGCCGGCAAGATGAGCGCGCACGGCCGCCATGATCTGGCCGCGGTCCATGCACGACGTGCGCTCGGCCAGCGTGCTCGTCAGTGCGGGGGCGAGGCCCGGGAAGCGATCCCGGATCAGCCGCTCGCGCCGCGCCACCATGGGCTCGGGCACGTCGTGTTCCCCGAACCGGCCCATCGGCCCGCGCTCGAGCCGTTCCCACAGCTCCTCGTGGTGACTTCGCACGGCCGGGTTGGCACCATTGTGGCCGTCGGAGATCAACACGCAGCCACCGGGCCGCAGCACGCGCGCGCATTCGTCGAGGAACGCCTCGGGGTCGTAGAACAGCGAGATCGCCTCGATGCTGAGCACCACGTCGGCGCTCGCGGTCGGCAGCGGCAGGCGCGCACTGTCGGCGACCACGGGCAGCACGCGGCCGTGGAGTTCGCCGAAGTGTGCGCGATTCACCAGCGCGTG
>JBEBGT010000183.1:0-6848 GCA_040081365.1 Candidatus Eiseniibacteriota bacterium
AAGCCTTGAGGCACGCCGGGGCTGAGCGCGGTCGCCCGCGCTCAGCACCGCGAATGCGTCACACCGGAAGCCACCAGGTGGCCTTCACCGCGAACACGTTCTCCGGGGACCGGTCGAGCATGGCCGGGTAATCCCGGCGGAACTCGAAGTCACCGAACGGCTGGAAGTCGGTGCGCTGCTGCTGCCACACGAAGAACAGCGTCGAGCCCGGGCGATACTCCCAGCGCAACACGGCGTTGCCGAGCAGCGAGCGGAAGTTGAAGTCGGGGTCGCCGAACTCGATCCGGCTGCCGTTGCCCGGGTCGATGCTCACGCCGTTCGCGTCGCGCGTGATGCTGCCCTGGTCGCGGCCGTAGACCGCGAACTCGAACTCGCGCGGCGTCTTGAACTCCTTGAAGTCGCTGTAGTGCCCGGTCACGACCAGCGGCTGCAGGTAGACCTGCAGGCTCATGCGCGGTGTGAACGTCCAGTCGACGCGAGTGGTGAGCGAGGCCACGCGCTGGTCGAGCGTCGAGAACACGTAGCGCTGGCCGTAAGTGGTGGTGGCCGCGGGATCGGCCTGCGACGTCACGAACTGCGCCAGCGCATGCGTGTTCGAGTAGCTGGGCTCGAACGCCACGCGCAACGTGGGCGAGGGGCGCACCGCGATGCTCAGGGCGGGACTCGCGCCCCAGCCACCCTGCGCGTTCCACGAGTAGCTGTAGCTGGGGTTCACGGTCCACGGCCGGCGGCTGTCGGTGCCGAACCCGCCGCCGATGCTGCCCTGCACGGGCAGCTTCGCCTGCGGGCCGCCGCGCGTGAGCCGGTCCTCGTAGGTGCGCTGGTTGCCCGTGGCCTGCAGGTTGAAGTCCCAGTAGTTCAAGAACGTGCCGTTCGTGCTCAGCGCATAGCCGTTGTAGATGATGTCGCCACCGTAGTCGAAGATCTGGTTGGCATACGGCATGATCGTGTAGCTGCGCAGGAACTTGCCGGGCTTGTTCTGCATGAACAGCACCAGCTCCGACACGCCCTGGTAGTCCGAACGCGTCATGAACCCGAGGTCGTTGGCCTCGTAGCCCGGCGTGGTGGCGGTCCAGGCCAGCGAGCCCAGCCAGTGCTCGCCACTCGTCTTGGCCAGCGACAGGTCCGTGGTCCAGCCCGTGAGCCGCGTGCGCGTGGGGTCGTAGGTGGCGTAGTCCTCGTGGTCCGGCCGCTGGTAGTAACGGGCGCTCGAGCGCTGCAGCGCGCCGATCGCGCCGGTGCTGCCACGCACGATGCTGTGTGCCACGCTCGCGTCGAACGCGTAGCGGCGCTGTGCCCAGGCGTGATTGAAGTCGAGCCCGGCCACGTAGGCGTCATCGGCGGCCTGATCGCGGATCGCGGCGCTCTCGTCGCGCCGGTGGACCGCGGTCAGCATGCCGCCGATCACGGTGTTGCCGCCGTTCAGGTCGCGCTTGAGCCGCCCGGTGAAGAAGTGCGTGCGCGGTTCCACCACGGCCTCGCCCTCGGGTCCGCCGCCGGCGGGGATGAAGTGCGCGTGCTCGCGGCCGGTGAGCGCGTCCAGCACGCCGATCGACCAGCCCGACGGCGTCTTGCCCGTGAGCTTGGCGGCTACGTCGATGGTGGTCTGGTCGGGGGCGTCGACGTGGTCGTACGCCGGTCCGCCGAGCGTGAGGTGCGGTGCGCGGCCGATGCGGCGCGAGTTCAGCACCCTGCGGAAGCCGTAGTTGTTCATGGCGCGCGACTGCCCGAACGCGAACACGTCCGCGTTCTCCACGAAGAACGGCCGTTTCTCGGCGAAGAACGTCTCGAACGCGGTGAGATTGACCTCGGCGGGATCGACCTCGACCTGTCCGAAGTCGGGATTCACCGTGGCATCCAGCGTCAGGTGGCTGTTGATCCCGTACTTCACGTCGAGTCCGGTCGAGGCGAACCAATCGTCGCTCGAGCGAAACGGATTGCCGGGCTCGAAGTGCAGTCGCTCGTTGCGCGCGGTGGCATACGGCACCAGCTCCAGGTGGCGAGGGGCCGGCAGGTGGCCCAGACCGGTGAGCGTGCCATAGCGGCTCACGCCGCCCTGCTCGTTCTTGGGAGTGAACGCGAAGTACGCGCCCTCGCTCTTGCGGTGGATGCCGCGCGCGATCTGCAGCCCCCAGTCGGGATTGCGCGGGTCGTAACGGAGCTGCGACAGCGGGATGCGCATCTCGGCCGTCCAGCCCAGAGAATCAACGTGCGCGGCCGCCGACCACACCGGGTCCCACGAGTCGTCCTCACTGCCATCGGCCCCGATGGCGGCGTCGCGGATCGCGCCGGCGGGATTCACGCGGAACCGCGAGGCCGTGAGGTGATCGTGATGGGAGTCGAGGAACACCTCGAACAGGTCGGAGTCGGTGCCGTCGTCGCGCCGCGCGAGCCGGGCGTGGATCTTGCCGGGTTCGGAGTCGAAGAGTCGCGCGCCCACATAGAGCGCGTCGTCGCCGATCAGGAAGTAGACCTCGCTGCGCTCCGACGCCGGCTGGCCTTCGTCGGGATCGAGCTGCGTGAACGCGGTCACGGGCGACGCGGCTTTCCATGCGGCCTCATCGAGCCGGCCGTCGATGTGCACGGGCCCGCTGAGCCGCGCGGCCTGCGCGGTGGGAGCGGGCCGCGATTGCGCCTGCGTGGTGCGTGCAGTGAGTGCGAACGCGAGCAACAGGAGTGCGGCGTGAGCGCGTGCGGACATGGCGGGGACTCCGCAGAACGAAAGAGGGTGTCGAGCAGCAAGGGAACCCGGCGCGGCGCAGATTAGACCCTGCGGCTCCCGGTATCGTTGGGGCGCCCGGCTCGATGCCCGGCCTCGCCCGACGAGTGCGGGCCACGGGCCGACCGGCGCGCCGTGGCCCGGCAGCGAAGCGGGCCGGGCACCGTGTACCGCACGGCGCCCGGCCCGCTCGGGTGTGAGGGCGAGATCAGCGCAGCGCCAGCTTCTCGGTGCCGGTCTTGAGCTTCACTTCCGCCTTCTGGCGTTCCAGCATGAGCACGGTGACGTCGGGATCCACCACCACGCGCTCCGGCTCGAACGCGCACGCGATGGTCACGGTCTTCGTCTCGTGCGGCCCCAGTGTGACGCGGGTGCGCGCGTCGGCGTAGCGCTCGGCATTCTTCTGCTCGTGCGGGAAGCGCACGCCGCGCGCCCCGGCGACTTCGACCGGCATCGTGGCCGTGCCCACGTTGCGCACCGTGGCGGTGATCGTCCAGCCGTCGCCAGTCTTGGCCACCGAAGCCTCGTCGATCTTGTACTCCGGCACCAGCACCTGCTGGAACCACTGGTTCGTGAAGGCGTCGAACGCGGTGGTGTCCGCGGCGTGCCGGCGCATGATCGCCAGATAGTCCTCGACGGCCGCATGGTCGCGGGAACTCCGGTACGTCTCGATGTACTCGCGCAGCCCGGCGAAGCTGGCCTCGCGGCCCATGGACTGATGCAGCATCCACAGCGCGAAGCCGCCCTTGTCGTACACGATGCGGCCCTCGGCCGGCAGGGTGCCGTCGAGCTTGACGAGCGGCCGCTCGGAATCCTTCACGCGGCGCTGCGCATAGCGGTCCTCGATGCCGCGGCAGAACGCCATGCGCTGCTCCAGCCCGCGCGCCTGCTCGCACAGCAGGATCGTGGAGAAGTGCGCCATGCCCTCGGACATCAGCTGCGTTCCGGGCCCGTCCCCGCTCATGGCGATGTTGGGCCACCACTGGTGCGCCGCTTCGTGTGCCGTGATCCAGAACGCCGCGTTCGCCTCAGGCTTGGTCTGCGACAGGAAGCCGATGTTCTCGGAGAACGAGATGTTGCCCGCCGGCGCCTGTGCGTAGGTGGGTAGCCCTGCGAACTCCGACACGCGCAGCGTCTTCCACGGGAGCGGCGCGAACCACTCGCCGTACCAGCGCCGCGCGGCCGACAGGGCGGCCAGCATCTCGTCGGCGTTGTACGGGTGGCGCGCGTCGTAGTACACGGCCACGCCGTCGGCCTGCTTCACCTTCCAGTTCCCGGCGATCACATTGAAGATGCGCACCGGGTGGTCGGTGCGCCATTCCGTGGTGCGGCGGCCGTTCGCCACGACTTCCGCCACCTTCTCGCCGGTCGCGTTGACCTGCAGCGCGGCGGGCACGGTGACCTTCAGGTGGCAGTCGAACCACGTGGACGCCATGGGGATGCCCGCCGGCGTGACGCCGTCGTACCAGCGCTCGGGCCACTCCCGCGGGTCGGTGTCGTTCTTGCCGGGCTCGATGCCGACTTCCTGGAGGAACCCGAGCTGCGGTGCCAGCGACACGCCCGCGAAACCGGTGAGCACGATGCTCGACGGCAGGATGAACTCCATCTCGGCGCCGCCGTTCTTGGACACGCCCTGGGGATGCTCGCCGTGGTAGGCGAACCCCAACCGCACGCGTTCCCCGGTCGCGAGCGGGCGGCGCAGCGTCACGATGTGCAGGTTCGCGCGGTTCTCGGTGCGCAGCGATTCGCCATCGAGTGTCCAGCGCAGGTCCTTCCAGCCCGGGTTCACGGTGATGGGGAAGCGTGCCATGGGTTCCTCGCGCTCATTCACGAGGTCGTACCAACCCTTCACGGCCACCGCGTGCCGGGCCGGCTCCAGGTCGATCTCCATGTCGACCGCCGCGATGCCGGGGCTCGGGGCGTTCTTGTAGGTCTCGACGTTCTTCTTCCAGTAGTCCTTGTAGGTCTTCTTCATGGCGTCGCTCTGGTAGCCCGACTGCACGCGCAGCCCCAGCACCGTGCCCGCGGCCACGGGCACCACGAGCAGCGGGGCGATCGACAACAGTGCCCCCGCCAGCGCGCCGGGCCGCAGCGCGTGCACGAGCCGCGTGGCATCGCGCTCGCGACGCTCGAACAGCCGCACCGCCAGCACGGTGAACAGCACGGCCACGCCCAGCCACTCGATGCGGTTCAGCAGCAGCGGCATGCGGTCGTATTCGAACGTGGCGATGTCGCTCCAGCGCAACACACCCCATAGGTCCCAGTTCCACACCCAGTTCATGTGGCCGCGCACCTGCGCCCAACCCGAGCCGATCATCGCGCCCAGGCCGACGGCATAGGTCACGTAGCGGTTGCTCGTCACCGCCTGCACCACGGTGACGAACGACGACCACAACAGGAAGGTGGGCACCAGCAGCAGTCCCCACACCAGCGCGAACGGCATGAGGTCCAGCGGCACACGGCCCTGCACCGCGAGGATGGCCAGGTTGCCGAGCAGGCACGCGAGCACGACGGCCACACCCAGCAGCGAGTTCGCGAGCGACTTGCCGGTGAGGAACGCCGCGGTGCGCATCGGGGTGGCATAGGCGATGGCCCCGAAGCCCGTACTGCGTTCCCGCTGCAGCGACTCGGTGGTGTAGAACAGGATCAGCATGCACACCAGCAGCGTGAGCGTGTTCATCATGCCGGTGGCGAGCAGTCCCGAGGTGTTGAGCAGCTTGGTGTCGAACGCCCCGGTGTTGTAGTCGTTGAGCAATGTCTGGATCAAGATGAGCGGCACGAACAGGTAGAGCCCCGGGTGCCGCAGGAAGCCGTGCAGCTCGGCACCCATGACCTCGAATGCGCTGGCCAGGAACGCCGGCACGCCCGAGCGCATGCCCAGCCGGCCGAGTGCGGGCAGTGCGGCCTCGCGCGGGGGCGGCGTGTCGTTCGAGCGGATCTGTGCGGCCTGCGCGAGCAGCGCCCCCACGGTCGTGCCACGCGGCACACGCGCCCCCCGCAGGGTGGCGGCGAAGCGCCGCTCGAGCAGCGCCACCGACGCGAGCCCCAACAGCACGCACAGAACGCGCTGCGCGATGACGAGCGAGTCGAGTCCCACGGGCCGCACGTTGTAGTAGTCGACGCCCTTGTCGACGTCGAGCCAGACCTCCTTGAGCCAGCGCAGCCCCGTGAGGTCGGCGAACTGCAGCACGCGGTTCAGTTCCCAGGACAACCACACCGGCGACCACTCCCACAGGAAGAACGCGCCCACGATGAGCACGGTCACCGGCAGGAAGAACACCAGCACGGGCTTGCGCGTGAGCCCGCCGATCGCGAAGCAGGCGCCACAGAACAGCACCAGACTCGGCAGTGCGAACAGGAGCGCCGGCCGCAGGTAGCTGGCGAGCCGGAACGGCCCCACGAAGTCGGCGTTCTTGCCGTGCGGCAGGAGGTGGTTGAACGCCATGGCCATGGCCACCTGCAGCGCCAGCACCACCACGAACGAGGTCATGACCGCCAGGAACTTGCCCCACACGTACTCCGACGGGCGCAGCGGCGTGGAGTGGATGATCTCGCCGACCTTGGCCTCGTCGTCGCGGATCATGGACATGCCGGCGGCGACCGCGGCGAAGAAGACCTGGATCAGGGTGACGAGGAAGATGAACAACTGCGTGAGCGCGAACTCGGAGTTGATGAACGCCTTGTGCCCGCCCACGCGCGCATCGCCGGAGCCGATCTGGGCGTTGCCCATGCTGATCGCGTAGAGCATGAACCCGAGCAGGGCCACCTGCACCCACAACAACGGCCGCTTGGCATGGAACTGCAGCTCCTGACCGAAGACCTCGAGCAGTCGCGTGAGGCTCATGGATTCACCCCCAGCGGCTGCCGCGCATCCGGGGCGCTCACGCGATCGCCGCCGGCCGTGGCGTCGATGAGTTCAGCGCCCGGCAGCTCTCCGAGCCGCATGAGCACCAGATAGGCGTCCTCGAGCGACGGCGCGACCGCCTCGAACCCGGCCGGTGCACCGCCGTCGGCTTCGTACAGCCGCACGCGATGCCGGCCTTCCACCAGCAGCGTCTGCGTCACCGCGCGCGTCGCGCGCAGCTCGGGCAGGTCGGCGGCGTTCACGACGCCCTCGAAGATGCGCCCC
>JBEBGT010000184.1:0-6820 GCA_040081365.1 Candidatus Eiseniibacteriota bacterium
CGGGCGTCGGCAGTGCCCATTGACCGTGACCCCCGGTGATTCTAGGGTCCACCCATGACCCTCGGCACCATCAGCCAGTTGTGGCGTTACCCCGTGAAGAGCATGGGCGGGGAACGGATCCAGGCCGCGCCGATATCGCTGCGCGGCATCCCCGGCGACCGCGGCTGGGCCGTGTTCGACGAGACGCGGGCGGGCATCACCACGGGCAAGCGCGTGAACGTGCTGCGTCAGTGCTCGGCGCGTTATCTCACCGAGCCGGTGGCCGGCGAGGCCCCACCCGCCGCCCAGCTCACGCTGCCCGACGGCACGAGCCTCGCTTCGACATCGCCCGAAGCCGCCCGCCGGCTGAGCGAGGCCGCCGGCCGGCCGCTCTCGATGCGCTGCCTGGGGCCCGCGGGCACCGAAGCCGCGCCACGCGTGAGCTCGGCCAGCGACTCGCCCGACGAGGTGCGCGCGCTCATGGGCATCCTGCCGGGTGAGACCGAGCCGGACTACAGCATGTTCACAGCCGAGAGCCTGCGCGCTTTGCGTCTGGGCAACTTCTTCGACGCCTACCCGCTGCACCTGCTCTCCGACACCACGCTGCGCACGCTCAAGGGCATCACGCCGGAGTGCGACTGGGACGAGCGCCGCTTCCGCGCCAACATCGTGTTCGCGAGCGCGGAGCGCACCGGGTACCCCGAGCACGCGTGGGAAGGGAAGCACCTGCGCATCGGCGAAGCGCGGCTCGAAGTCGTGATGGGCTGCCCGCGCTGCGTGATGGTGACGCTGGCCGAATCCGGCCTCCCCGCCGACCCGCGCATCATGCGCACGCTCGTGCGCGAGACCGAGCACATCGCGGGCGTGTACGTGCGCGTGACGCAGCCGGGGGCCGTGCGCGTGGGGGATGCGATCGAGCTGGCCTGAGCGAGCGCTCACCCGGGGAGGACTGATGCGGGCGGTGTCGGCCAGCTCAGGGCGTGAAGAACCGGGGGCTCGCGTGCCGCGATCCGCTCAGTGCACCCCGAGCCGCTCCAGCGCCTGCACCGAGGGCGGGAATCCCGGCTCCACGCGCAGTGCCTGCCGATAGCTGGCGATGGCGGCATCCCGATAGCCCGCGGCGAGCAGCGCCTCAGCCAGGCTGTCGAACGTGTTCGCCGACTGCGGGAAGGCGCGGGTGTTCATGCGGAACACCACAAGTGCGGACTCCGTACGTTGCGCTGCCAGAAGGCGATAGCCGATGGGGTTGATGTCTCGCTCAAAGCTCCGGAAGCGGTTGATGGGCTCAGCCCGGGCCGCCGTGAGCGCTGCCTCGGCCGTCGCCGTGTCGCCCCGAGCGAGCGCACGCTCGATCCCGTCAACGAGCGACGTGGCACTCGGCGGCGACAGGATGGCAGCCATGGCCGGGTCGATGCCTCGCCGGTAGACGTCCGACGTGGGTGGCGTGAAGTAGCGCGGCGCGATGAACGAGCGCGTGTCGAACTCGTCGGGCGCCTGGTGGAACACCGTCGAGATGAGCGCGGTCATGCCCGCACCCGGTAGCGGGAGCGGCCGGTGGTCGCCGTACTGGGTGGGGCGCTGGCCCGTGGGCTCGCCCACGAACGTGGCCTGCGTCCAGGCCTCGAGCAGGTTCGCGAACTGCTGTGCGGCCGAGAACGTGCGCCGGCCTGTGATCACGAACAAAGTGCCGCGCCGGTCGAGCGCCGGCCGGCGGAGGATCTGCTGCACCGGATAGCGATTGAGTCCGCCGTTGCCGCCCGTGTTGTCGCGCAGGTCGATCACGAAGCGCTCGGGGTGCACCGAGTCGGCGAGCGCGAACACCTGGTCCCACAGCGGCCGGTTCGTGTTGGAGCGTGGCAGCGGTGCCACGGCGCGCTGGCACACGTAGAGCGTGCGCGTGGCGGGATCGTGCAGCCACCAGAGCGCGTCGTCGCCCGGGCGCTCGTACCAGGGGGCTGGCGCGGTGCGCATGCTGGCCCACGCGCGCATGTCGATGGGCTCTCCGTTCGCGCCGTGCGCGTCCGCGATGCGGCCGGCGGGCGCGATGCGCACGGTGTCGATGCGGCCGGCGCGCTCGAGCACCAACGGCAGGTGCTCGACGTCCGACGCGAGTCCCAGGCCCTCGACCAGCTCGGGCACCATCAGCTGGAACGGTGCCCACGCGCGCACCCACCACTCGTTCTCGTGCGGGACGATCGTACCCGCACGCGCCATGGCCTCGCTGTCCGACACGCGCCCGATGCGCAATACGCGCGCGCCCACGAGCGCGGCGTGCGTGGAGTCCGCTCGCCGGATGAACAGCCCGTCCTCGAACGCATAGAGCTCGAACGGGTAGTAGCGCAGTCCCAGCGCGCGATCGGGCCGGATCACCGTGTGCGCGTCCCCGAGCAGCGTGACGAGCTGCATGAAGCCGACGAGCATCTGGCTGCGGCTCGCGTTCGGCAGCCGAAGGTCGAGTGCGGTCGCGGCGGAATCCCACTGCGCGCGGGTCACGTGCAGGAACGGCGCGGGGTGGCGTCGGGGGAGTTCGCGTACCAGCGTTCGCAGCGACTCGCGCCACTTGGCGACTTCGGCAGGAGCGGGCGCGGATGTCGCGACATGCGCGCAGGTCATGAGCATCACGAACAACAGCAGCCAACGTCGCATGGGAACTCCCCGGGAGGTGGCAATGGAGCGCGGTCTCCCTGGAGCATCGGGGCTTCCAGTTCCGATATCCGTAAAACGATACCAGCGCCCGCTTGCCAGCCACCAACGATGGATTGTCTGGGACTATCCTCCCCACACGGACGGGCTTGCCGCCCAACGGATCCAGTCCTGAGGGACACTTCGTCCCGCAGATGGAACGCTCGCTGCTCCATGAGTGCGACCGTCTGCCATCGGACGCACGCCCCGGTACCTGGCCCCGAGGGTGTCCGGCTCGATCTCGATCACTTCCTCGAGTACTGCACACCTAAGCTCGCAGGGTGACGCGTAACCCAGGGTCGTGCGTGGGAGGAGCTCCCACTCTGAAAGAGGAGTTGCACGTGTCCCCTGAGCTTCAGGGGCGGGGGTGTGCCGCCATTCGACTCCTCGCGTGTTATGTCCGGCTGTCCCGCTCGTATTGAGGGCAGGGGTACGCATCTGAGCTTCCGATCAGCGGAGTAGCACAGGTGACCTGCACCCAATGGACTCCGGTGGACCGAGGGGGGGCATGACGCATGCGTAGATTTCTGCTCGCTTTTGCCATGATGACCGCCAGTCTCACGCTTCATGCTGACGATGCACAAGCCGCTGCCTACCTGGCGACCGCGACGGCCATCCACTGCGACGGGACGGCCTTCCCCGGGAAGAAGCACTACACCATCACGATCACCTATCAGAACCAGCCCGGCATGACGACATCGCAATCCCTCGAGACTGATGCCAATGGCAAAGTCACCTATCTGTGGGAGTCCGTTCTCACGGTCGCGTCTGTCAAGATCCGTATCGAGAACGGGGCCGAATACTCCAAGTCTGTTCCTAACAGCGGGGGAGTCTTCGCTTTCGGCAAGATCATCGGCGAGTACTGCCCAGGAGATCTGCCAATCGACGGCAATCCGTAGGAGAGCGACCAGCCCTGGTCGGCGTCACCCACGGGCTGGTTCGGATCCAAGCACTGAGAGCAGTCTGCTATCATCTGGCAGCTAGACCACGTGCACGGCTCAGGGGCCAACGCCCTTGGGCCGCTCGCGTCTGAAGAACTCGGTAGGCGCTGTTGCCCATCGGCCGGCCTCCCTGACTTCTAGGCGTCTTCTGCCATCACGGGGGTGGAAGCGTGGACCTTCCGCGGGTTTCTCGGTCTCACGATGGCGCCGAACCGTCCCCTTGCGGCCTCGTGTGGAAACGGATGGGCCGGGAAATCGTTCACACGGCCCTACGCCGAGCCTTCGAATCTGTAACAACCATTTCGAAGCGAGGACCAAGGCGGGATCGGCACCTACTATCGAGCTCGCGGAAGGCGTCGCCACGAAGTCTCATCTCGACTCGTGTTCCTGAAGGTGAGAGGATTTGTGAGAATGGAAAGCGCTTTCCGCCACGACGGCGCTTCCCCATGGAGTTGTTGTGATGGCACCGTACTGCGCGCCTACTTGTTCGCACTCCTGAGGTGGGGGGGAGATTCTTCGTGCGCATCGAGTTCTGCCGAACGGGTGCCCCTTGTTGATCCAGCAAACAGTCCGGCCTGACGGCCCAGCTTGGGCCAAGCGACTGGGCGAGGTCTGTCAGCAACTCGCGACACCGCTCCCACCGGAGACGCGAGAGGCCCTCCGGGCCGAAGCATGGCTTCTGCTCACTTCGTCACTCTTGAGCGCGTTTTCCGCCAAGTCCGCTGGCACGTCGTCTTGTCGCCAGGATGCACTCGAGGACCTCGCGTCTCAGAAAGCTCTGGAGCTGTTGCTGCGCGCGGAGTCCGGCGACTGGCGGACGGGAGGCAGGCATCCCCTCGAGATCGCGGCCTTCGTGCAGACGACCGCTCGCAACCTGTTGATCTCGCGTTGGCGCAAGGACCGCCGCGTTGCGCCATGGCCCGACCACTGGCGCGCGATGCCCTCGGAGTACCGGGGTGATCTCGACGGGGCGCACAGCTCTGCCCACGACCCGAGCACCGAGTTGGAGGCCCGGGAGTTCGCCTCGGCCCTCGCTCGTTGTGCGGCATGCCTGCAGCCACGTGCGCGGCTCGCCTGGTTTCTTCGTGTGTTCCACGATCTCCCGAGCCGCGAGATCGCCGCGCACCCGCAGATCGCGATCGGCGTACCCCACCTGAATGTCGTGCTCCAGCGCGCCCGCGAAGCGGTCCTCAAATGCATGACGCTCAAGGGATTCGAGTGGCACGCCATGCCCCCGGGCACGTTCACCCACCTTTGGACGTTGCTCCACCCGGCTCCGTTCGGCTCGAAGAGGGGAGACTCCGATGCCTGACCGGGACACACGGCGCTCCGATCGCTCCGCCCATCTGACGGGCGATGACTTGCTCGACCTGCTCCACGGGCACGCGTCCGACATCGCCCGCGGACGTGCGCTCCGACATCTCACCGAGTGCCCGGAGTGCGAAGCGCGCTTTCGTGAGCTGGATCGTGCCACCGAGCGCATGCGTGCCGGCGTGCCTTCGGTCCTGGCCCGGACGAGCGTCTCGAGGCTGCAGCCCTGGGTCTATTCGAGCCTGGCGGCAGCCGCGCTCATCCTCGTCGTGATCATTCCCATGGGCCGCTGGCGGCACGATGCGCGGTTGTCACCCATCACCGCGCAGTTGCACGCGCTCCCGGTGGCGGGGGAGGTACGAGTCACCCGAGGCGAGTCCACTTCGGCCGATGCGGTCGCGCTTGCCCGGGGACTCGAGGCATACGATCAGGGGGACTACGGCTCCGCCATCCGCATCCTACGGACGACACAGTCCACGCCGGCGGCGGAACAGTTGCGGCGGATCTATCTGGGGAGCGCATTGGCGCTGGACGGACGCCTTGGGGCGGCCGAGAAGGAACTGGCTGCGATCCCCGACCGCGCGGTGCCCGAGCCGTGGAACTCCGAGGTCCGTTGGACATGGTGCATGGCGAAGTGGGGAAGCGGCGACGTTGCCGCCGCGGACTCGGCGCTTCGGTTCTGGAGCCAGCAGCGAGGCCCGCTCGCTGCACGCGCGAACCGTCTCCTGCGAGCTGGAACCCTGCGGACCGATCGACGAGGCGTCGAGTGACGAGCTCGCAAAGGATGCCCGCACGGCGAGGCTTCTTCTGGCGACTCGGTCCCACAGTCCTGTTCGCCGGCATGCTCAGCAGCCTGGCCTGCCATCCGGACCCGGATGCGACCCGGAGGAGTTCCGACGCCCATCTCGCTTCGGCGCCGCACACGAGCTCCCGGGACATCAGCGAAGTGGCTCGTCGCGTCGACAGCCTGTCGCAGCAGGGCCTCTACATCGATGCGATCGCGGTGGCCCAGACCCATCTGGTGCGGCTCCGGGCAGAACACGCCCCACCCGGGCCGATGTCGGATGCGCTCGAGCGCACGGGCCGGTTGAAGCTCGCCGAAGGAGCCTTCCCGGATGCCATCGTCCTTCTGGAGGAGGCGGCTCAGATCCGCCGCAGCTCGCTGCCGGGAGATACCGCAGGGCTCGCGGGCGTGCTCGTGAGCCTCGGCCGTGCAGAGAAGAACGCGGGACACTACGACGAGGCGACCGCGCGCTACGAAGAGGTCCTCCGGATGACGCAGGGTGGCGGCGGGCCACTCGCCCTCTGCCGGGCCGAAGCCCTGGCGGGCACCGCCAATGTGATCCGGCGCAAGCCAGAGCAACTAGGAGAGGCCACTCGGCTGATGGCGATGTCGCTCGCGATCCGAGAGCGATGGTTGGGACGTGAGGACCTGAGCGTGGCCGACGCGCGCACCGACCTGGCGCTGCTTTACTACCTGGTCGGTCGGGTCGAGAGCGCACGTCGAGAGGCCGAGGAGGCACTGCGTGTGCGTCGGCCGAGGCTCGGGCCCGGAAACCCCGATCTCGGCCTGAGCGAGAGCATTCTGGCCTGGAGCCTCGTGAAGCTTGGCCGACGATCCGAGGCGGACCGGCATTTCGCGATCGCGGTCGCGAACTACGAACGCGCTCGCCTGCACTCGGAGATGGGCCCCAGTCGATTGCGCTACCGCCCCATGGTGGCCGCGGCCCGCGCCGCGAACCTGCTGGATCTGGGGAAGCCCGACGAGGCGTGGCAAGTCCTCGAGCGTGGACTGTCCGTGTTCATGATGGAGTGGCTGCGTCCCCCGAGCCCACCCGCCGCGCGGCACGCTGGTCCACCGGCCGTCGACGTCGCGTCATTGTCCGAAGTGCAACGCAGCTTGTCAC
>JBEBGT010000185.1:0-6816 GCA_040081365.1 Candidatus Eiseniibacteriota bacterium
CCGTTACTCTGGGCGTGCTCGATGTGCTTGGACGCCAAGTTCGCAACTGGAACTGGACCGCGTTGGCACCGGGGCCGCATACTATCGCTTGGGATGGTCGCGGATCTTCAGGTCGTCTGCTCACGCCGGGAGTCTACATGTGCCGCCTCGAGTTCGAGGGGCAACGTTCCCAGCAGAAGCTCATCCTGCGTCGTTAGAACGGGCATGGCCCGTAGGAGTGACCGTGGGACGAGTACTCGGACGCACATGGCTTCCGACGATCCTCTTTGTGCCGGCCATGGCCGCTATCGGCTGGCTGCTTGGCGGCGGGGTGTGGGGGCAGATCGTAGCGCTTTCGGCACTTGTCATCACGCCGTTGTTCTGGTGGTGGCTCGTGGCTCGGTTTGAGCGAATTGGACCGGGCCGCGGCGCGCTAGGGGGCGCACTGACTGGCGCGTGCACGCACCTCGCGCCCCTTCTCCTCGGGCTCGTGTGGTTCTACGCGATGCAGAACGATCGCCAGAGGGCCGCTGGTGGGCTCGGCCTAATCTCGGGCTTCCTGGGAGTGGCCATGATTCTCGCTAGCGCAGTTATCGCGGCCATCTTCGGTGCAGTTCTTGGAGCGTCCCTCTCCCGGAGTCGCAGGAACTGACATCAAATGGCGATGCCCCACGGTCACATTCCAATCGAGAGTTGACTGCGGGCTTGCGGCTTTCAGAGCGCGGACCGTAAGATGCTCTTAGTTGACTGCACCATCTAAATGACTTTCGGCGATTCTGAATAGAAAACGTGAGACCTTGGAGTGTCCCCGATCCTCGGACCACGGCCTATGACAGGGTCCCCGGCGTGATGGGGTGGACTTCGACTTCGTTTTCCTCGATGGTGGCTTCCAAGGATGCCACAGGATCGGCGATCTCGGTCGCCTTGGACTCCGACTTCATGGCCGCGCGCGCCTCGGTGCCGACTTCCGCCGGCGAACGGTAGCCGAGACTGCTGTGCGGCCGCTGCGTGTTGTACTCCCACCGCCACTGCTCGATCAGGATCCTCGCCTCGCGCAGGTGCGCGAACATCTCCGCGTCGAGGCACTCACGCCGGAACGTCGCGTGGAAGCTCTCGATGCTGCCGTTCTGCCACGGCTTGCCGGGCTCGATCGTCGCCGTCTCGCTGTGGTTCATCAACGTCCAGACCTTCAGGGCCCGCGCGATGAACTCGGGGCCGTTGTCGCTCCGCAACACCTGCGGCGCCCCGTACTGCGCGAACAGCCGCTCGAGCACCGCGATCACGCGCACCGCCGTCAGCGACGAGCCCACCTCGATCGCCAGGCACTCGCGCGTCCACTCATCGACCACCGACAGCGACTTCACCGCCTGACCGTTGGCGCACCGGTCGTGCGTGAAGTCGTACGCCCAGACCTGGTTCGGTCCCGTCGCCGCGAACACCCGCGCCTGGCCGGCGCGGATCTTCCGGCGCTTCTTCTTGCGGACGTGCAATCCCAGCGCTCGCCACACCCGCCGCACGCGCTTCTTGTTCACCCGCCACTTGCGACGGAGGAGCAGCACCCAGGCGAACCGATGCCCGTAGGCCGGATGGGCCGACGAGATCTGGGCCAGCTCCGCGGCCAACTCGGCATCGCGGGCCGGCATGGTGCTCACGTAGTCCAGCGCGGATCGGCTGACCTGCAGCAGCGCACAGGATCGGCGGACCGACGCCCCGCGGCTGACGGCGTAGTCCACCTGTTCGCGACGAGCCCGTGCGCTCACCATTGTTTTGCGTTGATCTCTTTGAGGATGTCCACGTCCAGCGTCAGCTGGGCGACCACCTTCTTCAGCCGCGCGTTCTCGGCCTGCAGCTGGCGCAACTCGGCAGCCTGGCTCGGATCCAGCCCGCCAAATCGCTTCCGCCACCGGAACAACGTCGTCGGGGTGATGCCGTGCTTCTTCGCGCACTGCTCGACCGTCACGCCCTCGGCTTCGGACTCACGCACGATGGCGACGATCTGGGCATCCGTGAACTGGCTCTTCCGCATGCAGGTTGCTCCGTGGACCGGGGAATCCTGCCATATTCCGTGGCCTCAGGAACGGGGGGCACTCCAGGGCGGGCTGAACAGTCGCGCGCCGCGGCGGCGGGAGTCGCGGGCTGCAAACAAAGAGGCGGCGACCCATGGGGGAGTCGCCGCCTCGGATGTCTACAGAAGTTCGATGTCGATCAGCTGACCGAATCGAGGATGGCGGTATCGACCGTGTGACCGTTCGTGCCTTCACCCCGGGCCCGCATGAACGGCTCAAAGGCAGCCGGCGTGAGGGCGATGAGGATACGGGCGGTGAGGTCCCCGGCGTTCTCGAGCGAGTGCGGCACGCGCCCATCGAAGTGGCAGGAATCGCCGGCTTCGAGGATGACGACGTGTTCGCCACACGTGAGGCTGACGCGGCCTTCCAGACACAGCACGACTTCTTCGCCGTGATGGAAGTGGCGCTTGTCGCTCATCGAGACTCCCGGCGGGAGCTCGGCGTGCAGCAACTCGAGGTTGCGGCGGGGCTGCGCGGACATCACCTCGACGCGCGAGGTGTTGCCGTTCACGCTCATGTGCGGGCGCTCGTTACGGCGCACGACATAGGGCACCTGGTCTTCTTCGACCACCAGATAGGCGACCGAAGTCTCGAGCGACTTGGCCAGGTCCGAGAGCGTTGCCAGCGACGGAGAGGTACGACCATTCTCCACCTGACTCACGAAACCCTTCGAGAGCCCTGTGGCTTCAGCCAACTGCTGTACCGTGAGACCGCGGCGCAGCCGCAAGTCACGGATCTTCCGACCCAACTGCATGAGTCACCTCCGGAGAGAGAGAGAGGGAGAGCGGAGTGACGTTACAGAGTTTAGTAACGCCGGGGGGCGTCGTCAACGCCCATCGAACACCATGCGACCCCGCTTACCGACTTTCCGGCCCCGCGTGTTGCGTCCTGCAATACAAGCGGTGCCCTCAGGAAACCGGCGAGGGGGCCGGACGTGGTCCCGGCGGGGCTCCGAGGTACTGGAGCTGCACCAGCCGGTGGTAGAGACCGCCCAGAGCGATGAGCTCGGAATGGCTACCGGACTCGCGGATGCGACCATGGTGGAGTACCACGATGCGGTCGACATCGTGGATGGTCGAGAGCCGGTGCGCGATCACCAGCGACGTGCGCCCCGCCATGAGCCGGCGGAGCGCGGTCTGGATCAACCGCTCGGTGTGTGTGTCCACACTCGATGTGGCCTCGTCGAGCACCAGCAGCTCGGGGTCGCGCGCCAACGCGCGGGCGAACGCCAGCAACTGCTTCTCGCCGGCCGACAGTGTGGCACCGCGCTCGCGCACCTCGGCGTCGAACCCGCCCGGTAGCCGCTCCACCAGTTCCGCGGCGTTGACCTCGGCCACCGCGCTGCGGGCGTGCTCCAGCGTCACGGCCGGGTCGCCCAGCGTGAGGTTGCCCTCGACCGTGCCCGAGAACAGGAACACGTCCTGCAGCACGAGCCCGATGCGGCGGCGGAGTGCCACCGGATCCCACTCCCGGTGGTCGCGCCCGTCCACGCGAATGGTGCCGCGCTGCGGGGCGTAGAAGCGCAGCAGCAGGCTGGTGAGCGTGGTCTTGCCCGAACCGGTGGCACCCACCACCGCCACGCGCTCGCCCGGCTCCACGGTGAACGACACGTCCTCCAGCACCCACTGCTCGCCCACGTACGCGAACCAGACGTGGTCGAACTCCACCCGGATGCCGGTGGCGGGCGGCGCGGCGGCCTGCCCGGCCGGGGCCGGGGCCAAAGCCGTGGGCCGGTCGGCGGCTGCCACGGCCCTGCCGGGGGCCGAGGGCGAAGCGGCGAGCATGACCGCGGCGTCGCCACCGTGCGCGCGCAGCGGCACGGCCGCGGCGTCCACGGGCGTGTCGAGCAGCTCGAAGATGCGCTCGGCCGAGGCCATGGCCTGCTGCAGGATGCCGTACTTCTCGGACAGGTCCGAGAGCGGGCGGAAGAAGCGCTGCGTGTACTGGATGAACGCCACCAGCGTGCCCAGCGTGATGCCGGTCCACATGACCTGGCGACCGCCGTACCAGACGATCAGCGCCAGCGCCATGGCGCTCACCAGTTCGAGCAGCGGGAAGAACACCGCGTGGTAGGCGTTGGCGCGCAGGTTGGCGTCGCGGTGGTCGGCGTTGATGCCGCGGAACTCGCTTAGGTTTCGCGCCTCACGCCCCAGCAGCTGCACCGTGCTCATGCCGCCCAGGTTCTCGTTGAGAAACGAATTCAAGCGCGCCAAGCACGTGCGCACGTCGCGGAACGCCCGCCGCACTTTGCTGCGGAACGTCAGCGTGAGGATGACCATGAGCGGCAACACCGAGAACGTCACCACCAGCAACTCGACGTTCAACCGAGCCATCATGATCACGATGCCGACCAGGATGAACAGGTCGCCGAACAGCGCGTCGATGCCGGCCGTGAACATCTCGTTGATCACGTCGACGTCGTTGGTGACGCGCGTCATGAGCCGGCCCACGGGCTGGCGGTCGAAGTACGACACGGGCAGCTGCTGCAGGTGGCGGAAGATGCGCGCGCGCAGGTCGCGCATGAGGCTCTGGCCCACACGCTGCATGATCTGCGTCTGCAGGTAGCCGAGCCCGAAGCCCATGAGCAGCGCGGCCAGGTAGGCGAGCGCGATGCGGTCGAGCACGTACTTGTCGCGATGCCGGATGCCGAGGTCGATGGCCTCTTTCATGAGCCACGGGTAGGCCAGCTGCACCGCGGCCGCGGCCAGCGTCACGACGACCGCGAACACCACCTGGACCGTGTAGGGCTTGAGGTACGCGAACAGCCGGCGCGCCAGCCGGTGGTCGTAGGCGCGAGTGCTGGCGCCTTCTTCGGTGTCGGGCGCGCTCACGAGGCGGCGATCTCCTCTTCCAACTGCTGCGCGCGGTGGAGCGCGGCATAGTGGCCGTCGAGCGCCAGCAACTCGGCGTGCCCGCCGCGCTCCACCACTTCGCCGCGGTCGAACACCAGGATGAGATCGGCGTCGCGGACCGTGCTCACGCGGTGCGACACCAGCAAGGTCGTGCGCCGCCGCATCTCGCCGCGCAGCTCGCCGAGGATCGCCTCCTCGGTCTGGGTGTCGACGTTCGACAGGCAGTCGTCGAGCAGCAAAATGGGGGCGTCGCGCAATATGGCGCGCGCGATGGCCGCGCGCTGCTTCTGCCCGCCCGACAGCGTGATGCCGCGTTCGCCCACGCGCGTGTCGAAGCCGGCGGGGAAGCCCGAGATGTCGGTGGCCAGATGCGCCACGCCAGCGGCGCGCGCCACCGCGTCGCGGTCCTCGCCGGGCACGCCGTAGGCGATGTTGGCGGCGAGCGTGGCCGAGAACAGGAACGGTTCCTGCGGCACGCTGGCGATCTGTGCGCGCAGCCAGTCGAGGTCGAGCGTGCGGATGTCGTGGCCGTCGACGAACACCGTGCCCGGCGGCGGATCGAACAACCGCGGCAGCAGTGCGAGCACCGTGCTCTTGCCCGACGCCGTGCGGCCCACCAGTGCCACCGTGCCACCGGGGGGCACCGTGAACGACAGGTGCGCGAGCGCCGGCCGCTCGGAGCCCGGGTACGTGAACGTGAGGTCGCGGAACTCCAGCTGCCCGCGGCTCGGGCCGTCGGGCTTCACGGCGTCGGGCGCGCTCGCGATGGCCGGCGTCTCGGTGAGCAGCGCATGGATGCGGCCGTACGAGGCCGAGCCGCGCTGGAAGATGTTGATCACCCAGCCCAGCGCCACCATGGGCCAGTTGAGCATGGTGAGGTACCACGTGAACGCCACGAACTGGCCCAGCGTGATGTGCCCCGAGATCACCGCGCGGCCGCCGATCCAGATGGCCAGCACCGCGCCCACGCCGCTCCAGAACGCCAGCGACGGCTGGAACACGCCCGACACCTTGATGAGGTCCAGGTGCCCGCGCCGGTAGTGCTCGCTCAGGTGGTCGAAGCGCGCCGCCTCGCGGTCCTCGGCGCCGAACGCGCGCACCACGCGCAGCCCGGCCAGGTTCTCCTGCACCTGGGCGGACAACTGCGCCATGCGCTCCTGCACCTGCTCGAAGCGGCGGTGGATGCGGTCGCCGAACCACCACACCGACAGCGACACCAGCGGCAGCGGCAGCAGCGACAGCGCGGCCAGCCGGGCGTCGATCGCGAACATGAACGACACCGACAGCAGGCCCACCGTGAGCGTGTTGACGGTGTACATGAGCGCCGGGCCCACCATCATGCGCACCGCCGCCATGTCGTTCGTGGCGATCGACATGAGCTCGCCGGTGCGCCGGCCCTGGAACCACTCGAGCGGCTGGCGCTGCAGGTGCGCGAACAGGTCGTTGCGCAGGTCGAACTCGATGCGGCGCGAGATGCCGATGACCCAGTGCCGCATGCCGAAGCGGAACAGCCCCGCCAGCACCGAGATCAGGATCACCAGCAGGGCGTAGCGGCCCAGCTTCTCGGCCGTGACGCCCTTGTAGAGGTCGTCGATCGCATAGCGCAGGACCTGCGGCTGCGCGAGCTGGAAGATGTTCGCGCACGCCACGCATGCGATGCCCCACAGCAGGCCGGTGCGATAGCGGGCGGCCGCGCGGAGCAGTCGTGCGAGGTGGCTGGGAATCGTGGCTCCTGCCCCCGGGCTCCGGTGGCGCCCGGCGCCGCGCGAAACGTGCGGGCGGGGTTGCTCGGAGCGGATGGGTCGGTGAGCGGGCGGAGGTGCGGGGCGAGCAGGAAGAGGGCGGAGCCGGCGAACGCGAGCGGGATGAGCAGGTGGCTGGTCCAGCGGCGGTTCGTGCCGCCCTGCGGGCGGAGGAGC
>JBEBGT010000186.1:0-6787 GCA_040081365.1 Candidatus Eiseniibacteriota bacterium
TCGCAGGGCCGCGCCGTGTACTCGATGCAGTTCTCGCGTTACGAGACGTTGCCGCAGGCCGTGGCGGACGAGATCATCGCCAAGCAGAAGAGCTGATGCGGTCCCGCCTTGCGCGGGCCGCGCTGAGACGATTCCCAGGATTTCCAGACAGATCCAGACAGACATCAAGCGACGAACAGGCGCGGACCGGCTCGCCCCGGGACCGCCGCCGTGAAAATCGGAACAACCCCATCCACTGACGGAGGTGGAGCGATGGCGAAGCAGAAGTTCGAGCGCACGAAGCCGCACGTGAACGTCGGTACGATCGGTCACGTCGACCACGGCAAGACGACCCTGACGGCGGCGATCACGACGGTGCTGTCGAAGAAGGGCATGGCGCAGGCGCGCGCGTACGACTCGATCGACAACGCGCCGGAAGAGCGCGAGCGCGGCATCACCATCGCGACGGCTCACGTGGAGTACGAGACGAAGGCGCGTCACTACGCGCACGTCGACTGCCCGGGTCACGCGGACTACGTGAAGAACATGATCACGGGTGCCGCCCAGATGGACGGTGCGATCCTGGTGGTGTCGGCCGCGGACGGCCCGATGCCGCAGACGCGCGAGCACATCCTGCTGGCGCGCCAGGTCGGTGTGCCGTTCATCGTGGTGTTCATGAACAAGTGCGACATGGTCGACGATCCGGAGCTTCTGGAGCTGGTCGAGCTGGAAGTGCGCGAGCTCTTGAAGAAGTACGAGTTCCCCGGCGACGACATCCCGGTGATCCGCGGCTCGGCGAAGGTCGTGATGGACAACCAGGGCAACGACGCGAAGGCGAACGAGTGCATCGACCAGCTGATGGACGCGGTGGACTCGTACATCCCGACGCCGGAGCGCCCGGTGGACAAGCCGTTCCTGATGCCGATCGAAGACGTGTTCTCGATCTCGGGCCGTGGCACGGTGGGCACGGGCCGTGTGGAGCGTGGCAAGGCGAAGGTCGGCGACAAGGTCGAGCTGGTGGGCCTGCGCGACACGCGTGACACGGTCATCACGGGCGTGGAGATGTTCCGCAAGCAGATGGACGAGTGCATGGCCGGCGACAACGTGGGTCTGCTTCTGCGTGGTGTGGAGAAGGAAGACCTGGAGCGCGGCATGTGCCTGGTGGCGCCGAAGTCGGTGAACCCGCACAAGAAGTTCAAGGGCAGCGTGTACATCCTGAGCAAGGAAGAGGGCGGCCGTCACACGCCGTTCTTCAACGGCTACCGTCCGCAGTTCTACTTCCGCACGACGGACGTGACGGGTGTGGCGACGCTTCCGGAAGGCCGCGAGATGGTGATGCCGGGCGACAACGTGGACATGGTGGTGGAGCTGATCACGCCGATCGCGATGGAGAAGGAGCTGCGCTTCGCGATCCGTGAGGGCGGCCGCACCGTCGGCGCCGGCGTCGTCACCGAGATCGTCGAGTAAGGGGCCCAAGATGCTTCAGAAGATCCGCATCAAATTGAAGTCGTACGATCACGCGACGCTGGATCAGTCGGCGGCCGAGATCGTGCGCACGGCGCGCCGGACGGGCGCGGTCACGTCGGGCCCGGTGCCGCTGCCGACCCGCAAGACCGTGTACACCGTGCTGCGCAGCCCGCACGTCGACAAGAAGTCGCGTGAGCAGTTCGAGATCCGCACCCACAAGCGGCTGATCGACATCACGAAGTCGACGGGCCAGACCATGGAAGCCCTCGAGAAGCTCGACATCCCCGCGGGTGTCGACATCGAGATCAAGACCTAGTCCCCTCACCGGGACCGGAGCGACGGCGCTCGAGTCCGCAACTGTCGCGGGCCGCAGCGTGCGCCTCCGTGAAAGGAACCAACACACATGATGGGTCTCATCGGTAAGAAGATCGGGATGACTCAGCTCTTCGACGAGAAGGGCGACATCATTCCCGTCACCGTCATCGAGACGGGTCCGTGCACGGTCACGGAGATCCGCACCCAGGAGCGCGACGGCTACACGGCGTTGCAGCTCGGGTTCGGCACCAACAAGGAAAGCCGCTTCACGAAGCCCGTCCTGGGCCAGTTCAAGAAGCGCAACCTGCCCGCGTCGCGCCACCTGCGCGAGTTCCGGGTGGGCGACGTCTCGAGCTTCACCGTCGGACAGACGCTGCTGGCGTCGGTGTTCGAGAAGGGTGAGTTCATCGACGTACTCGGGACGACGAAGGGCCGCGGCTTCGCGGGTGTCATCAAGCGGCACGGCTTCAAGGCCGGCACCGCCTCGCACGGCCCGACGTTCGGCCGTGAGCCGGGCTCGATCGGCTCGTCGGCCTACCCGTCGCGCGTCATCAAGGGCAAGAAGCTCCCGGGTCGCATGGGCGGCAAGCCGCTCACCATCAAGAATCTCCTGGTCGCCGGTGTGGATGCGGAGCAGCACGTCATCCTCGTGCGGGGAGCGATCCCCGGCCCGCCGAACGGCCTCGTCTACGTTCTCAAGCGGGGCTGATCATCATGAACGCCAAGTTCTACACACTCGACGGCAGCGAGAAGGGCACCACCGCCCTGCCGGACGAGCTGTTCGCCCAGCCGGTGCACGAGCACCTGATCTGGCTCTCGGTGAAGCGCTACCTCGGTAACCAGCGCCAGGGCACGGCGATGGTGAAGAGCAAGGGCCTCGTCTCGGGAGGCGGCAAGAAGCCGTTCAAGCAGAAGGGCACGGGTAACGCGCGTCAGGGCTCCAACACGTCTCCGCTCATGCCGGGCGGTGGTCGCGCGTTCGGTCCCAAGCCGCACAGCCACCGCACCGAGATGCCGAAGCAGCAGCGCCGCGCCGCACTGGTGTCGGCCCTGTCGTTGCGCGCCGGTGAGAACGCGGTCAGCGTCATCGAGGGCATCGCGGTCGACGCGGCGCCGAAGACGGCGAAGGTCGCGAGCGTCATGAAGAAGATCGGCCTCACGGGCAAGAAGACGCTGCTCGTGGTCGGCCAGCAGAACGAGACGGTGTGGAAGTCGGTCCGCAACCTGCGGAACGTCCACACGACGCTCGCGCATCAGCTGAATGCTTACGACCTGCTCGACTGCGAACAGCTTCTGCTCACGCAGGATGGACTCGCGCGAGTGAAGGAGGTCTTCGCGAAATGAGCAACGATCCGCGTTCGATCATCCGTAAGGTGCTCATCACCGAGAAGGGCACCGTGCTGCGTGAGGTTCACCAGCAGTACTTCTTCGAAGTCGCGCGTGGCGCCAACAAGATCGAGATCAAGCGTGCCATCGAGGCGATCTTCACTGTGAAGGTGGATTCGGTCCAGACGATGCAGGTGCGGGGCAAGGTCAAGCGGCAGGGCCGCTGGGTCGGACGCCGCAACGACTGGAAGAAGGCCATCGTGACGCTCAAGCCCGATCAGAAGATCGAGCTGTTCGAGCAGATCTGACGACGAGGAACGACCCATGGGTCTGAAGAAATTCCGCCCGATCACTCCGACGCTCCGGCATACGGTCATGCCGGACTACAAGGAGCTGACGCGTTCGCGGCCGGTGAAGTCGCTGACGGAGCGCCTGTACAAGACGGGCGGCCGTGACAACCACGGCCATGTGTCCATGCGCTGGATCAGCGGTGGCCACAAGCAGCGGTATCGCATCGTCGACTTCCGCCGGGACAAGGACGGCATCGCCGCCCGTGTCGCGAGCATCGAGTACGATCCGAACCGTTCGGCCCGCATCGCGCTGCTCAACTACCTGGACGGCGAGCGCCGCTACATCGTGGCGCCCGACGGCCTCAAGGTGGGCGACCGCGTCATGTCCGGCCCGACCGCCGAGATCGCGAACGGCAACTGTCTCCACCTGCGTCACATCCCGGTGGGCACGAACATCCACAACGTCGAGCTCTACCCGGGCCGCCGCTCGCGCATCGCGCGTTCGGCCGGCGCCTTCTGCCAGCTCATGGCGAAGGAAGGCGAGTACGCGCAGCTGCGTCTGCCGTCCGGGGAAGTGCGCAAGTTCCACGTGAACTGCCGCGCCGTCATCGGCCAGGTGGGTAACCTCGATCACGAGAACATCTCGCTCGGCAAGGCCGGCCGCAGCCGCTGGCTGGGTTATGCGCCGTCCGTGCGTGGTGTCGCGATGAATCCCGTCGACCACCCCATGGGCGGTGGCGAAGGCAAGACCTCGGGTGGACGTCATCCGTGCTCGCCGTGGGGACAGATCACCAAGGGCCTCAAGACCCGGCGGACCAAGTTGAGCGACTCGCTCATCGTGCGCCGTCGGAAGAAGTAAGGGAGCCGGACTACAATGGCGCGTTCTATCAAGAAGGGGCCGTACGTCGTCGACTCCCTCGTACGGAAGATCGAGACGCTGAATCGGAGCGGGGAGAAGCGCGTGCTCAAGACCTGGGCCCGCCGCTGCACCGTGCTGCCGGAGTTCGTCGGGCACACGCTCGCCGTGCACAATGGCAACAAGTTCATCCCCATCTACGTGACCGAGAACATGGTGGGTCACAAGCTCGGTGAGTTCGTGCCGACGCGGGTATTCCGCGGGCACACCGAGAAGGCCAAAACGGTCGAAACGCCCGGGAAGTGACCATGGAAGCCAAAGCCATTCAGCGCTACGTGCGCATCACTCCGCGCAAGTGCAACCAGGTACTGGATCTGATCCGCGGCATGTCCGTGGAACAGGCGGATATCACGCTCCAGTTCACCCCGAAGCTCGGCGCGCGCATCGTCAAGAAGGTGCTCAAGTCCGCGGTTTCGAACGCGCTCCATGAGGGTAAGGTGCGCGCCGAGGACCTGTACGTGAAGGAAGCTGTCGTCGGCGCGGGGCCGACCCTGAAGCGCTGGCTGCCGCGCGCGCAGGGCCGTGCCACGCCGCTCCTCAAGCGCACGAGCCACGTGTCGGTGACCGTGGCCACGAGGGAGTCGTAAGAACATGGGGCAGAAAACCAATCCGATCGGCCTGCGCTTAGGCATCGTCAAGACCTGGGACTCGCGCTGGTTCGCGAAGAAGGGTTACGCCGAGATGCTGAAGGAGGACCTGCTCATCAAGCGGTACCTCAAGAAGCGTCTGTACCAGGCGGGCATCAGCAAGATCACGATCGAGCGCAAGGGTGAGAAGATCACCATCGGCATCAAGACGGCGCGTCCGGGCCTGGTCATCGGCCGTAAGGGCGAGCAGGTCGACAAGCTCTCCGAAGAGATGAAGCAGCTCACCAAGAAGCAGGTGCAGCTGAACATCGAGGAGATCAAGCGTGCCGACCTCGACGCCCAGCTTGTCGCCGAGCACATCGCCAAGCAGCTCGAGCAGCGTGTGTCCTTCCGTCGTGCCATGAAGAAGGCCATCGCCTCCTCCATGCGCGCCGGCGCCCAGGGCATCCGCATCAACTGCACCGGCCGCCTCGGCGGTTCGGAGATGGCGCGTTTCGAGACCTATCGCGAGGGGCGAGTGCCCCTGCACACCCTGCGCGCGGACATCGACTTCGCCCGCGCGACCGCCAACACGGCCTATGGCACGTGTGGCGTGAAGGTGTGGATGTTCCACGGCGAAGTGCTGGAAAAGGCCGCGGCGCCCGCTCCGGTCCCGGCAGCTCGGTAGGAGATCCGACACCATGTTGATGCCGAAGCGAGTCAAATACCGCAAGACGCACCGCGGTCGCATGAACGGCAAGGCCTACCGGGGCTCGAGCATCGCCTTCGGCGAGTTCGGGCTGCAGGCCACGCAGCCGGCGTGGGTGACGAGCCGCCAGATCGAGGCCGCTCGTGTCGCCATCACGCGTCAGATCAAGCGTGGCGGTAAGGTCTGGATCCGCGTGTTCCCCGACAAGCCGGTCACCAAGAAGCCGGCCGAGACCCGAATGGGTAAGGGTAAGGGCGCTCCGGAGTTCTGGGTCGCCGTGGTGAAGCCGGGACGTGTGCTGTTCGAGATCGAGGGCATCTCGCGTGAGCTCGCGAAATCGGCCTTCCTGCTCGGCGCGTCCAAGCTGCCGATCAAGACGCGCTTCGTCGAGCGCCAGGAATTGGGAGGAGAGTGAACATGGGCACCCGCGTGAAGTCGGCTTCAGTCCGCGAAATGGGTCCGGACGAGATCCGCACCCGTGTCGGGGAACTGCGCGAGGAGCTGTTCAACCTCCGCTTCCGGAACACGATGAAGCAGCTGGACAACCCGCTCAAGATCCGTGAGAGCCGCCGCGAGATGGCGCGCCTGCTCACGGTGCTGAAGGAGAAGGAACGCGCCGGCCTGTAGGCCGCCGCGATCCGGTAACGCCATGACTGACGCTACGACGACGACAGAAGCCGCGACGAAGTCCCGCGGCAGCAGGAAGCTCCGCACCGGCAAGGTGGTGAGCGATCGCATGGACAAGACCATCGTCGTGTCCATCGAGCGACTCGTGAAGCACACTACCGTCGGTCGCTACGTGCGGCGGCGTGAGAAGTTCAAGGTCCACGACGAGAAGAACGAGTGCAAGATCGGCGACACGATCCGCTTCATGGAGACCCGGCCCATGTCCAAGGACAAGCGCTGGCGCTTCGTGGAGTTCGTCGAGCGCGCGAAGTAGCCCGGGAGCCATTCCATGATCCAGTTGAGAACGATGGTCACCGTGGCGGATAACTCGGGCGCGAAGCGCGCCCAGTGCATCAAGGTCCTCGGCGGTCATCACCGGCGGTACGGTCGTTTGGGTGACATCGTGGTCGTGTCCGTGAAGGATGCGATCCCGGGTGCCCAGGTGAAGAAGGGCGAAGTCGCGAAGGCGGTGGTCGTGCGCGCGGTGAAGGAAGTCCGTCGCAAGGACGGTTCCTACATCCGGTTCGACGAGAACGCGGTCGTCCTCATCAAC
>JBEBGT010000187.1:0-6768 GCA_040081365.1 Candidatus Eiseniibacteriota bacterium
GAACCTCGGCCACCTGCGCCGCCTCATGGAGCGCGACATCGAGCCGTCCACGCTACGGTTCCGGCAGTGGCCGCCGCACCTGAAGCGTGTGCTCGAGCGTGTCGAGGACCGGTTGCCGCGCCATCCGCTGGTGCCGGCACGCGCACGCGACGACTTTGCGCTCGCCGTGCTGCTCGACGACGGCGAGGACGACGCCATCGCGCGGCACGCACCGCCCGACGTCCTCGAGGACGCGCGCATCCTGGCCAAGCGGCTCGACCTGCACTCGCCGGGCTGGCGGGGCGACGATGTGGAAGGACGCTACGAGACCATCCACGAGATCGTGGCGCGCGCGGTGGCGGCGCCGGGCCAGCGCCGCGACCTGTTGCGCGACCGCATCGACCGCGTGCTCACACACCGTGTCTTCGGCCCCGTGCTGTTCCTGCTGTTGATGGGCGCCACGTTCCAGTCGGTGTTCGCGTGGGCGCAGCCCGCCATGGACCTCATCGACTGGTTGGTCGGTCGCTTCGGCGGGTTGGTGGCGGCCGTGCTGCCGCCGGGTCCGGTGGAGTCGCTGCTCGTGGACGGCGTCATCGCCGGCGTGGGCACCACGCTCACGTTCATCCCCCAGATCGCCATCCTGTTCCTGTTCATCAGCGTGCTCGAGGACAGCGGCTACATGGCGCGCGCGGCGTTCATCATGGACCGGCTCATGGGGCGCGTCGGGCTGTCCGGCCGCGCGTTCATCCCGCTCCTGTCGTCGTTCGCGTGCGCGATCCCCGGCATCATGGCCACCCGCACCATCGACAACCGTCGCGACCGTCTGGCCACGATCATGGTGGCGCCGTTCATGTCGTGCAGCGCGCGTTTGCCCGTGTATGCGCTGTTGATCGGTGCGTTCGTCCCGAACCGCTGGGTGGGGCCGCTCACGCTGCCCGGCATCACGCTGTTCTCCATGTACCTGCTCGGCGTGCTGGTGGCGATCGGGGTGGCCGCCATCCTCAAGCGCACGGCGCTGAAGGGCGGCAAGCCGCTGTACGTCATGGAACTACCGCCTTATCGCATGCCTTCGTGGCGCACGGTGCTGCCGGGTGTGCGTGACCGCTCGCTGCTGTTCGTGCGCAAGGCGGGCACCGTGATCCTGGCGACCAGCGTGCTGTTGTGGTTCCTGGGTTCCTACCCGCGCCATTCGGCGGCCTCGACCCCGGTGGAGCAACAGCTCGCGGCTGCGCGTGCGGCGGGCGAGGTGGAACAGGCCGGTCACCTCGAACGCGAGCTGGCCGGTGTGCGCCTCGAACAATCGTACGCTGGGCGCGTGGGCCGCTTCATCGAGCCGGCCATCGCCCCGCTCGGGTTCGACTGGCGCATCGGCATCGGGCTGGTGACCTCGCTCGCGGCGCGCGAGGTCATGGTGAGCACCATGGCGACGGTCTTCCACCTCGGCGACGCGAGCGACGACAACCAATCGCTGCGCGAGCAGATGCGCAACGCGATCGATCCACGCACGGGCCAGCGCGCGTATTCGCCGCTCATCGGCATCAGCCTCATGGTGTTCTACGTGCTCGCCTGCCAGTGTATGTCCACCGTCGCGGTGGTCCGGCGCGAGACGAACTCGTGGCGCTGGCCCGTGTTCATGCTGGTCATGATGAACGGACTCGCCTGGCTGGCCTCATTCGCGGTCTATCAGGGCGGCCGCCTGCTGGGGCTCGGATAGATGGGCGCCCAGGACCTGATCGTGGGCCTCGTGGCGTTCGGAGCGCTGGCGTGGATCGTGCGCCGCGGCTGGCAACGCCGCGGCAGATCCGCGGGCTGCGAGCACTGCCCGGCCGCCGCGGCGGGCGACCCGCCGTGTTCTCGACCGCCTGCCGAGATGCTGATCACGATCGACCCGGGGCCCCAGGACTCGGGGCCGTCGCGCCGGAGCTGACGAGCGCGGGCCCGATCGCGAATCGGCTATTGACCCGCGCGAGCGCACGCACCGATACTCGCCACGGCTCCGGCACACCGGGCGTGCGGCCGGCAAGGGTCGCGGATCGCACGCGACCGGACGCCCCACCCACGAGCATGAACGCACGACTCGCTGCGCCCCTCATCGTCCTTACGCTGCTCGCTCCGTTCGTGTCTTCGCCGGCACGCGCCGGCATCGTGACGCCGTTCCCGTCGCGGAGCTCCCGGCCCGGTCGTACGGCCGGCGAACAAGCCGACGCGCTCATGCGTAGCGCCGAGCTGCGATTGGCGCAGCACACCATCGAGACGCGCCGCATGGCGATCGCCGAGCTCGAGCGCGCCACCGACCTGGCGCCCGAGCGCGCCGACATCCAGATCCTGCTGGCGCGAGCCTATTACCAGGCGGGCTTCCTCAAGTTGTCGCGGCGGCGCTTCGAGCGCGCGATGGCGCTGTCACCGGGCGACGCGCAGGCGCGCTACGGGCTGGGGCAGGCGTGGCGCCGCGACTGGCTCAAGTATCTGGAGCGGCGGTCGCTCGACCGCGCCGCCGAGCACTACCGCTCGGCGGGAGAGCTCGACAGCACACTGGTCGAGGCCTGGCTCATGTCGTCCGCACTCGAGATCGAGCGCGGTGACCTGCCCGCCGCCTACACCGCCGCCGAGCACGCGTTGCGCAGCGACCGCGCTCGCGCCGAGTCGCAGTTGGCCGCGGCCTCGACGCGCTGGCGTCGTGGCGACGTGGCGGGTGCCGACACGCTGTTCCACACGGCGATCGAGCGGCTCCGGCGCAGCCTGCGCGACCGCTTCGAGGACATCGCGCCGATCGCCACCGAGCGCGACACGAGCGAGTACAACCACCTGAGCCCCAAGCGCCGGTCGGCGTACTCGGCCGCATTCTGGAAGAAGCACGATCCGGATCTGGCGACGCCCGAGAACGAGGCGCAACTGGAGTACTGGGCTCGCGTGACACAGGCTTACTTCCTGTATTACGACGTCGTGCGCCGGCAATGGGACGAGCGCGGCGAGGTGTATGTCCGTTACGGACCACCGGACAGCGTGCAGTACAACCCGATCAGTGCCAGCCTGTACGGTCCATCGAACCGGTTGAGTGGTGGCGGTCGGTTCCTGTTCCCGATCAACGTGCTGGTGTGGAGCTATCGCGCGTTGGGGATGGACGTCACGCTGCACGACCGCATGCTGTCGGAGCGGTATGAGCTGCCCGTGTCCATGGAGGAGGAGTTGGATCCGGTGCCGGACGCCGACTCGCTCGCGCACATGGGCGTGGTGGCCACGAACGGCCTGCGTGGCGTGTTCCCCGTGCTGCCGCCGGGAGCGCGGCCGCTCGAGGTACACGCCCAGGTCGCGGCGTTCGAGGGCAGTGGCGGGGGTGGACGGCTGTTCGCCGGAGTCTCGGCCCCGGGCGGGCCGGCGGACACGCTGACGGCGGACCTCGTGGTGCTCGACAGCACCTACCGCGAAGTGGCTCGCGTGCACAGCCTGCTGTCGCCTTCGGCCTGCGAGGCCGCGAGCCTGCGCGTGGCGGCGTTCAACGAGGCGCTGCCCCCGGGCGACTATCTCGTGGGCACCAGCGTGCGGGGCGGCGGCCGGCGCGGCTCGGTGCGGCTGCCGCTGCACGTGGCGGGTGACGATAGCACGCTCAGTGTGAGCGACGTCGTCGTGACGTGTGGTGTGCCGGCCACTCTCGACGACGGTGTGCGGTTGGATGCCAACCCCGACGCCACGGTGCGTCCCGGCGAGCCGCTGGTCGCGTACTTCGAGGTCTACCACCTGGCGCGCGACCGTGGTGGCGAAGGCCGGTTCGAGTACGAGGTGTCCGTGCGATCGGCGAAGCGTGACACGCGCGTGTGGTTGCAGCGGCTGCTGTCGCCGCGACGCGAGGGACAGGACCTCGGTATGACGCGCCAGGATGCCGTGCTCGGTTCGGTCCGCCGCCAGTTCGTGAGCGTGCCGGTGCAGGGGCTTCCCCCGGGGCGCTACGTGCTCGACCTCACCGTCCGCGATGTGCTCACGCATGACGAATTGCGGCGTTCGGTCGAGTTCCGCCGCGTGCCCTGAGCACCTGCGGCCGCACGGCGATCGAGCCGTGATGCGGCCCGATGGCGCGGGATGCGCCCAGAATGCGCTCAGGTCCACGTGGTCGCCGGCCGATAACGCGGGTGAGGTTTGCATCGCCCCCACCCGCGAGGGACAGGATGTCCGAAGGCAAAGCGCGCATTCTCATCGTGGACGACGAGCCGGACCTCCTCACCGTGCTCAAGTTCGGTCTTGAAGCCGAGGGCTTCGACGTGATCCAGGCCAGCGATGGCGAGCAGGGGCTCGCGCTCGCGCGTCAGTACATGCCGGATCTCATGGTGCTCGACCTCATGCTGCCGCGCATGGATGGCTACAAGGTGTGCCGTGCGCTCAAGTTCGACGAGCGCTACAAGCGGATCCCGATCTTCATCCTGAGCGCTCGCTCCGGGGAGACCGACCGACGTCTGGCGCTCGAGCTGGGCGCCGACGAGGTTCACACCAAGCCATACGACATGAAGGCGCTCATCGGGCGCATTCACGCCCGAGTCGACAGCGCTCCGCCGCACCGCGCTGCCGCCTAGCCGAGACGGATCAACGCAGCAGGATGAAGCGCGAGGTCTCCGAGCGTCCGTTGCGCTCGATGCGGGCGAGGTAGATGCCGCCTGGCGCACGTTGCCCGGCCGCGTCCGTGCCATCCCAGTCCAGCCGCATCCGCGCGCCGGCGTCGACCGTTCCGAACGAACGCACGAGGCGGCCCTGAAGGTCCAGGATGTCGGCACGCACAGGCCCGCTGCCGGCACCGCCGAGCACGAGTTGCAGATGGCCGCGCGCCGGGTTGGGTTCGACCCGCAACCGATGCGTGATCGCTGGGCCGTCGCCCACCGCGAGGCTGGCGGGGATGTTCACGGTGGCGTCGCTGGCATGCACCGGACCGACGAGCACGCCGGCGTTGTAGAACGTCGCGCGGCGCACGGTGATACTGGTGGCTCCGGGCGTGGTCGAGGCCTTGAAGCGGAGCTTGTAGAGCTGGCCCGGCCCAGCGAGGGCGACCTGATTGCAGAACAGGTAGTCGTTCACCACGATGCTGTCGCCGTGGGCCTGGAAGTCGTGGAGCGTGCTGCCGCAGGCGGCGCTGCAGCTGCCGTTCATGAGGCAGCCCTCCTGCAGACTGAGCGGGGTCGCGGGCTGGAGCGTGAGCCGGGCCGGGTCGTAGGCCAGCACCACGCTGAAGCCGTTGAACGCCGAGCCCGCCGACGACACCGCGAGTACGACTTCGAACACGCCATCCGGCTGCACCGTGGCGGTGCCCGGCGTGATCGCGATGGTGACGTCGGCCTGTGCCGTACGCGCAAGGACGAGCGCGACAGCCAGCACACCGGCGGCGAACCAGTGGCGCGAGGGACGGTTGCGGTCGGACATCTTCATCTCCTGCGGCTATTGAAGGGTGATGAGCTTGCGCGAGAAGCGCTGCCCACGTGTGACGAGTTGCGCGAAGTACACACCCGGGCTGGCGCGGCCGTGATCGTCGGTCTCGCCATTCCAGGTGAAGTGATACTGGCCGGCCGGCAGCTCGCCCGCGGCGAGCGTGCGCACGCGGCGGCCGTCGACCGAGTAGATGGCGAGATCGGCGCGCCCGCCCTGCGCCAGGGCGAACGACACGAGGGCCGGGCCGCGGGCCGGGTTCGGCGACGGTGCGAACAGCAGCGTCTGGGCGGGGCGGGCGTCGAGGTGGTCGAGCCCGAGCAGCTCCGCCGACAGCGGGCGGTTGGCGGCATCGCGCGCTTCGGCGTGGGCGACGCGCAGCAGCGGAGCACCTGTGCGCAGCGCACGGAACGTGACCGTGGCCACTTCGCCCTCGCCGCTGAAGCCCTGCTCGCGCACGCCCAGCAGTGCGGCATCGATGCGGCCCGGCGCCGCTGAGAACGCCACGCCTCGTTGCTGCGTGAGCCAGCTCGAGGCCTGCATGTCGACCGGCTCGGCCATGACGGGATCCCAGCCGAGCTGCACGGACAGACCCTGGACGCGGCCCGCGCCGTGCAGCGACAGCGTGACGCGGAAGGTCTCGCCGGCGCGCACGGAGGCCGGGGCGTCCAGCGCCAGTTGCTCGTCGCCGGTGGCACGGCTCGCCATCGCGTCCGCGGCCGTGGTGAGCGCGGCCGGTGACGACAGCGCACCGAAGTTGGTGACGAGTACGATGAGGTCCTCGAAGTCGATGCGGCCGTCGGTGGCGGGGCGCGCGCGCGGCGAGCGGTCGATCGTGGGTCCGATGTCGAGGTAGCCCACGCCCGCGCTGGTGACGGCGGCACCGCTGATGCCGTAGTGCGCACCCAACAGCGAGACATCCGCGAAACCGACCGCGTTGTCGCCGGTGCCGGGGGTGCTGCCGTTCGCGAAGTCGCCGGGCAGGTAGTCGAGCAACAGCGGCGTGACATTGGAGACCGGCGAAACCTGACCGAGCGTGTTCTTGGTGAACACCACGTACGACCACGCGTCGCGGCTCGGCGGCGCATCGAGCTGACCGCTGGCGGTGACCGGTGTCAGCACCCACGGGCCGACTGGCGGGTAAGCGGGCGTGGCGGGGGCCTGGCCGCCGGCGTCGTCGTAGGCGGGATAGCCGCCGAACGGCGCGCGGTAGACCTCGAAGCTGGTGGCGAACGCTGGTGTGCCGAACGTGAGCTGCAGCCGGAAGGTACCGGCAGCAGAGCCCGCCACGGTGGTCGGCGTCACGGCGAGGTCGGTGATGGCGGCCGGCACGCCGAGTACGCGCAGCGAGCAGGCCAGCGCCACGCTGCAGGTGTTGGCATCCGC
>JBEBGT010000188.1:0-6758 GCA_040081365.1 Candidatus Eiseniibacteriota bacterium
CTCTTGCTGCGACTGGAACAGCCCGACGGCGGCCAGATCCTGTGGTCGGGCGGGGACGTGCTGCGCCAGGAGCCACGCCAAGCCTCGCTGCGCTACCGCGGACGTGTGCAGATGGTGTTCCAGGACCCGTTCGGCTCCCTGAATCCGGTGCACCGGGTCGAGCATCATCTGGTGCGTCCGCTGTTGCGTCACGCCGAACGCAACTCGCGCGGTGGTGTCCGGCTGAACAACATGGCCGCCGCGCGCGTGCGTGCGCTCGAGCTGCTGCGCACCGTGGGGCTGGAGCCCGCCGAGGACTTCCTGCGCCGCTATCCGCACGAGCTCTCGGGCGGGCAGCGCCAGCGCGTCGCCATCGCGCGCGCGCTCGCCGTGGAACCCGAGCTGCTCGTGGCCGACGAGCCCACGTCGATGCTCGACGTCTCGATCCGCATGGGCGTGTTGAACCTGCTCGCGCAGCTCAAGCGCGACCGCGGCCTGGCGATCCTGCTCATCACTCACGACCTCGCGTCCGCGCGCTACCTGGCGGACCGCGTGCTCGTGCTGTACCGCGGCCGCCTGGTCGAGGACGGACCGAGCGACGCGGTCGTGAACCGGCCCGTGCATCCGTACTCCCAGGCGCTACTCGCCTCGATCGCGGACTCCTCGCGGAACGCCCTCACCGCACCGATGCCGCAGGCACCGGCCACCGCGACCGCCACTCCGGCGGGCGGCTGTCCGTTCGCGAGCCGCTGCGGGCAGCGCATCGAGCCCTGCGCCACGTCGGACCCCGCACCCCGCCACCACGACCAGCGTCTGGTGCGCTGTCACCTGTATCCGGCCAGCGCGCCGGAACGATCCGAGTGAAGGAGTGATGGATTGAACCAGCCCGAGTTCCCGCCGGACTTCGTATGGGGCGTCGCCACTTCGGCGCAGCAGATCGAGGGCGCGGCTCAGGTCGCCGGCCGCGGCGAGTCCATCTGGGACCGCTTCGCGAGCAAGGCCGGCCGGATCGCGGACGGTAGCGACCCGCGCGTGACCTGTGACCACTATCACCGCTGGCGTGAGGACGTGGACGCCCTGCGCTGGCTCGGCGTCGGGGGCTACCGGTTCTCGATCGCATGGCCGCGCATCCTGCCCACGGGTTCGGGGCGCGTGAACGCGCTCGGCCTCGACTTCTACGACGCGCTCACCGACCGGCTGCTGGAGCACGGCATCACGCCGTACCCCACGCTCTACCACTGGGACCTGCCGCAGCGGCTTCAGGAAAAGGGCGGCTGGACTTCGCGCGCCACGGTCGACGCGTTCGTGCATTTCACCGACGCCGTCACCCGCCGTCTCGGCGACCGCATCACCACGTGGGTCACGCACAACGAGCCCTGGTGCGTGTCGCACCTGGGCCACGAGGTGGGCGTGCACGCGCCGGGCAAGCGCGATCCACTGGCGGCCCTCGCCGCCGCTCATCATGTCCTGCTTTCGCACGGCCGTGCGGTCGACGTCATCCGTCGCAATGTCCCGGGCGCGCGCGTCGGCATCGTCAACATCATCGTGCCCGTGCAGGCCGCCAGCGATTCGCCGGCGGACCGCGATGCGGCGCGGCATCTGGATGGCTCGTTCAACCGCTGGTACCTGGACCCGCTCTACAAGGCCCGTTATCCGGCGGACGCGATCGCCGACCGCATGCGCGCCGGGCACCTCCGCGGCCCCGAGCTGCCATTCGTCCATCCGGGGGACCTCGAACTCATCGCGACCCGCACCGACTTCATGGGAGTGAACTACTACAGCCGTGCGGTCGCGCGGGCCCGTGCCGACGGCCGACCCGAGGGCGTGCGCCAGGTGCCGGTGGAAGAGCTCACGGACATGGGCTGGGAGGTCTACCCCGAGGGGCTCTACGAGGTCCTGCAGCGCGTGCATCGCGACTACGCGCCGGCCTCGATCTTGATCACGGAGAACGGCGCCGCGTACCCGGACGAGCCGTCCGCGGGTCCCGCTGGCCCGTTCGCCGATTCCAAGCGCGTGGCATACCTGCGCACCCACCTGGCCCAGGCGGCACGCGCCCGGCGCGAGGGCGTGCCGCTGCACGGTTACTTCGCCTGGTCGTTCATGGACAACTTCGAATGGGCCGAGGGGCTGTCCAAGCACTTCGGTCTCTACCATGTGGACTTCCGCACGCTCCGACGCACACCGCGGGAGAGCGCGTTCTACTACCGCGACGTGATCACTCGCGGCGCACTGGCCGAGGATGCCGGCGCACCGCACTCCAGGAGGACGATGTGACCGGTCCCGTGCGCCATACACTCGCTGTCGTCGCCGCGCTGGCATTGCTGTGGGGGCCGGCGCGTGCCGCGGCCGAGGACCCGGTCGTGGGCGGGCACGAAGCCGTGCGGGTCGTGAAGGAGGACTCCGGCATGCGGCTCCAGGTGGCCGGCCGCGACTTCCTCGTGCGCGGCGTGAACTGGGACTACTGCCCGATCGGGCAGAACTACGCCTATGACCTGTGGGCGCAACCGGACGACTTCATCACCGCGGCACTGGACCGCGAGATGGGCCTGGTCGCGGCGATGGGGGCCAACACCATCCGCATCTACGCGGGCATCCCGCCGCGCTGGGTGAAGTACCTGCACGACCGCTATGGCATCTACTGCATCATCAACCACACGGTCGGCCGTTACGGCTTCACGCTCGACGGCATGTGGAACCCCACCACCGACTACTCGAACCCGCGCATGCGCGCCGCCATCGCCGCCGATGTGGCGAAGACGTTCGCGCCCTACAAGGGCGTGCCAGGCGTGCTCATGTACCTCCTCGGCAACGAGAACAACTACGGCCTGTCGTGGTCGTCGTTCGAGATCGAGGCGCTGCCGAAGGGTGAACGCGACGCCGCCCGGGCGCGCAAGCTGTACTCCCTCATGGGCGAGATCGCGCAGCAGGCCAAGGCGGCGGACCCCGACGTACCCGTGGCGCTGTGCAACGGCGACGTGCAGTACATCGACATCATCGCCGAAGAATGCAAAGCCATCGACGTCTTCGGCAGCAACGTCTACCGCGGCATCTCCGCGCGCGACATGTACGAGGTGGTGAAGACCAAGCTCGACGTGCCGCTGCTGTTCACTGAGTTCGGCAGCGACGCCTTCAACGCCCGCACGATGAGCGAGGATCAGGCCATGCAGGCCAAATACCTCATCGGGCAGTGGCGCGAGATCTTCGAACAGTCCGCCGGGCATGGCCGCGTGGCCAATGCGATCGGCGGCTGCGTGTTCCAGTGGAGTGACGGCTGGTGGAAGTTCGGCCAGGACAAACGGCTCGACGTGCATGACACCAACGCCTCGTGGCCGGATGGCGCCTACACGGAGGACTTCGTGCAGGGCGACAACAACATGAACGAGGAGTGGTGGGGCATCTGCGCCAAGGGCCGCCCCGACGAACGTGGCCTGTACGAACTCTACCCGCGCGCGGGCTACTACGCGCTGCAGAAGGCGTTCGCGTTCGATCCCTACGGCGTGAGTGACGCCGACATCGCCCGGCACTTCGCGGGCCTCACGCCGGCGAGTACCGAGCTCTCCGCCCGCGGCGACCGCGCAGCGTTTCAGTCGGAGTCGTCGCAGCGCGTACGGCTGAGCGGCATGCGCATGAACCTGGAGACGCTCACGACCGGCGGCTCGTTCACCACGACACCGGCCGACGTGGCGGCACTCGACCCCAATGTGGTGCCGTCGGTGCAGGGCTTCGACCACCTGCAGTCCTTCTTCTTCGACTTCGAGGCCAAACCCGCCAACAACGTCACCGGCTTCCTGTCGATGAACGCGCTGGGTCACGTGCCCACGAACCCGATCGACCAGATCTTCTACGAGGCGCGCGTCAACTCGCCACGCGTGGTCACGCATCTCACCGACCGCGATCGCATCGTGCACACGTACGACGTCAAGGCCGAGCGCCCGGTGAAGGTGTACCAGGCCCGCATGTCCTGGGACGACCGCTGGTTCACCGCCGACGCGTTCTATCGCACGGGCCACTACCACTGGGGCTATGAGGGCGACTTCTTCGGCCTCTACCGCGAGGCGAACTACGGTCCCAACATCGACATCTACGATGCCGACGTGCCCATCGGCGTGGAGTTCGCGGGCAAGCGGGCGCTTGGTGGTCTCAAGCTGGCGATCGGCCCCGAGCTGTGGTGGGGCGCCAACCCGGCCGTGCTCTTCAAGTACAACCGCCGTGTGCTCGGCTACGACGCCACCCTGGTCCAGCAGTACGACCTGTCGTCCTACCGTGGCTCGGGCGTCACCTCGGCCAACGCACTGCCGGTGCAGACCACCCGCAAGACCAGTCTCGACGTGAAGGGGACGGCCGGACGCTTCCAGTTCGAGGCCGCCGGGCTGTGGGCAGGTGCCAATCGCGTCGGCCGGGCATTCCAGGTGCTCGAAGGCAGCGGCAGCAGCGCGCGGGTCATGCGCGACGAGGTCCGCGCCGGCGATGCGTTCGGGGGTAAGTTGAAGCTCACGGCGCGCATCGGCCCCGCACAGTGGTACGGGCAGGCCGCGCACATGGGTCTCGTCGCCGAGGGCGGCCCGACGGGCACTCAGACGCTCACCGGATGGATGTTCAAGGACACCGGGCTGGGCAACCAGCAGAACGTGCTCACGGGTTTTCTCCTCAGCCGAGGGAACTTCACGTACGGGCCCAACTTCCTGTGGCAGAAGCCCATCGTCGGGCCGATGCCCGCGGACGCCCCGGGTTCGGGCCGGCTGCGCAACATCATCGACGATCCGTTCGCGGTGCGCGGCAACCGCGAGATGACCGGTGCCGAGTTGCTCATCAACTACGACCCGACCCCGGCAAGCTATCTGTGGGCGTGGGACAACGACCTGCGCGAGGAATCGCGCCTGGCGGGCAGCCTGTCGTTCGCCTACCGACATGAGCCCACCAGCACCGATGCCGCCATCGGCTTCCTCGCCGACGGCGTGACGCGCTTCGCATTCGACCACGGCACCCCGGCGCGCGACCTGTGGCAGGTCCACGCGCGCGCGGTGTCGCGCCTGAACACGCACGTGCGCGTGGTGGCGCACGCCTACGCCGGCACGTTCGAGCCGTCGTCGGTGGAGCGCAATCGCAACCCGCTCAACCTCACGGTGGCCGGTGTGCATCGCAACGTGGCTTCCGGCGCCGATGTGCGCATCGCCGGGCACTCCACGGCATTCACCGGCTACGTCAAGTTCCAGGACTGGGGCCCGTACGATTACCACCGCGACTTCGATCTCACCTTTCCCGTCCAGCTGATCGGCGACCTGTCGCACACGCTCGGCACGCCGCTCTGGCTCGACAGCCAGCAAACCCGGTTGGGGGTGCGCGGTACCTGGCGCTCGCTCGATCCCTACACGCCGCGCTACGCGGGCCTGAGTGGCGACCCGAACGGCAGCGAATGGGAAGTGCGCACGTACATCCGCCTCGCGATGTAGCACAGGCCGGCCATCACACGAAGCCCCCGCGTCGGAGTGCGGCGCGGGGGCTTCGCGTTGTTGCAAGTGTGCATGCTCAGCCGCGCGGCGCGGCCTCCGGGGGAGCGACGAAGCACGCACTCACATGCCCGGCACCCACCTGCACGAGCGGCGGACGCTCGCTCCGGCAGCGCTCCATGACCAGCGGGCAGCGCGGGTGGAAGCGGCAGCCCGCGGGCGGGTCCGCCAGGCTCGGCGGTGCACCGCCGATGGCGGCGCGGTCCTCGCGCGAGCCGTGCACGCTGGGCGTGGCCTTCAGGAGCCCGCGCGTGTAGGGATGGGCCGCCGCACGGGCCATGGCCGCCGCGGGCCCCAGTTCGGCGAGCCGGCCGGCGTAGAACACGGCCACGCGGTCGCTGAACTGCAGCATGCGCTCGAGGTCGTGCGTGATGAACAACACCGCGAACCCCAGCTTGCTCTGCAGTTCGCGAACCTGCTGCAGGATCTCGCGCTCCACGATCACGTCGAGCGCCGTGGTGGGCTCATCGAGGATGATCAGGGACGGCTCCAATGCCAGCGCCAGCGCGATCCCGACGCGCTGGCGCATGCCGCCCGACAGCTGATGCGCGTGTGAACGCAGCACCGTGACCGGCAGCCCGACCATCTCGAGCAGGTGCACCGCGCGCGCTTCGGCCTCGGCCGCAGGGCGGGGGGCGTGCGCCTGGATGGTGTCCGTGACCTGCTCGCCGATGGTGAGGATCGGGTGCAGTGCATCCATGGCGCTCTGGAACACCATCGACAGCCGCTGCCAGCGGATGTTCTGCAGCTCGTGCGCGGGCAGCGCGAGCAGGTCGCGGCCCTCGAACTGCACCTCGCCACCCGTGATCACGGCCGGTGGCGGCAGGATGCGCAGCAGCGACTGCGCCAGCGTGGACTTGCCGCTGCCGGACTCCCCGGCCAGCCCGAGGATCTCACCCGCACCCAGGTCGAGCGAGACGTTGTCCAGCGCGCACACCGGCCCGTGGTCGGTGATGTACTCGACGCGCAGCCCGCGCACCGAGAGCAGCGGCGAGCCGCTCATGGGCGATCCTTCACCACGGGCGTCGACCGCCCGGGCCGGTGGCCGCGCAACTCCAGGAACGCGCGCCAGGCGTGTTCCACTTGCAGCTTGGGATTCGCCACCGCATCGAAGCCGGAGTTGAGCAAGCTGAGTGACGTGCCCACCAGAGCGATGCACAAGCCGGTGGGGGCGAACATCCACCAGGCGCCCGTGAGCAGCGCCGAGTCGTTCTGCGCCCAGTACAGGTTCGTGCCCCAGCTCACCGCCGAGACGTCGCCGAGCCCCAGGAA
>JBEBGT010000189.1:0-6694 GCA_040081365.1 Candidatus Eiseniibacteriota bacterium
CTCCTGGAACGCGGACCAGCGTTCGAGTGCATCGGTGCGCGCGCGCTGGTCGGTCACGAACACCGGCGGCACGGCGAGCGCGGCCTCTTCCTGCTCGCGCCGCAGCGAGATGTCGTCCTTCTGGATGCGGAAGTCCGCCGGCGCCACCACGCGCTCACGCGCGATGTCGCCCTCGCGGTAGCGCAGCTTGTCGAGCGCGCCCTGTCCGGTGGGCAGCACGGCCGCCGCGGCCAGCAACACGCCCACCATGAGCAGCCGCACGGCATGGAACCCCCAGCGCACGGTCCGCGCGCGGTCCGGCAGCGCCGGCACGGCGCTGGGCTGGTCGGACGAGCTCATGTTGTTCAGCTGCTCGCACCCTCGGCGCGAGGCTTGCCCTCATCGGGCAGCAGCGGCGCCTTGAGCCGTGAGGCCTCTTCGGCGATCTCGTTCTGGATCGTGCCGGCGAGCGGGTCCAGCGACGGCCCGATGCCATCGTCGATCTTGGACTCGACACGTGCGTGGTAGACATCGAATGCATGGATGATGTCCTTCACGAGCCGGTGCCGCACGACGTCTTCCGGGTGGAAGTACACGAACTTGATGTCGGGCACGTGGCCGAGGATCGACTGGATGCGCACGAGTCCCGACTGGTCGGGCGTGCGCAGGTCGATCTGCGTGAGGTCGCCGGTGATCACCGCGCGCGAGTTGAGCCCCAGACGCGTGAGGAACATCTTCATCTGGCGCACCGTCGTGTTCTGCGCTTCGTCGAGGATGACGTAGGCGTTCGACAGCGTGCGGCCGCGCATGAACGCCAGCGGCGCGATCTCGATGACGCCCATCTCGAGGAAGCGACGCATCTTGTCGTAGCTCATGAGGTCGGCGAGCGCGTCGTACATGGGGCGCAGGTACGGATCGACCTTCTCCTGCATGTCGCCGGGGAGGAAGCCCAGGTTCTCGCCGGCCTCGACCGCGGGCCGCACGAGGATGATGCGATCGACCTTCTTGGCGCGCAGCGCGGCCACCGCGGCGGCCACGGCCAGATAGGTCTTGCCCGTGCCGGCGGGACCGATGCCGAACACGACCTCGTTCTGCTCGAGTGCCTTCAAGTACAGCGCCTGCGTGGGCGTACGCGGCCGCACCGCCTTGCGGTCGAACGTGTAGCCCGGCGCGCCGTCATAGGCCTCGGCGAGCCGGCCCTTGGCCTGGCCATTGCCGTCGTGACCGTTCCCGTTCACACCGTCACGGCGCACCTGGCCGAGCGCGGTGGCAACGTCGGCCTCCTCGATCACCTTGCCGCGCTCCGCCAGCTCGACCAGCTCTTCGAGCACGCGCACCGCGGGCTTCACCTCGTGCTCCTCGCCGGCCACACTGAGCGTGCCGTCCCGGAGCGTGATTCGCACGGGGATGTCGCGCTCGATCTGGCGGACGTTGGAGTCGTTGTGCCCCAGGAGGGAAATGGGGTCCAGGTGTTCGATGGGGAACTTGCGAACGATCACAGGAGTGCCTTCTTCTGGTGAGCCCCGAAAAGCGCAGAACTCCTGACCCGCGTGACCTCGGGTGAGGTCAGGTCAAGAGCTCGTGGACGGCTGGATGTCGGTGCAGGACGTGGTCTCAACCCGGTGTTCCTAGGGTCAACCATCTGATGAGCGCCCACCTCGGGGAGAAGCGTGGCGTCTCGGTGAACCGCGCGCGAACGCGCGTCGCCGCGACGGTAACAAGGGCCCCGGTGGGGGTCAATCCCAGCAGGGACCGTGGCCGATGCGCCGGGTATCGGCACGCTCACGGGCCGGGATGAGCGCCGTATCGCATTGCCTGAACTGGACTTGGCGTCTTCCCCCTCGCCCCGGCCGGTCCCGGGGTCAGCGCCCGCCCGGCTCAGCCCTCGGCATCCTCGAGTTCCACGAGCGGGGTACCCGCCTGCACCATGATGCCGGGGCTCGCCGCCACGCTCTTCACGCGGCCCGCGCGCGGGGCGATGCCCCATTGAATCCGACCAAGATGTGTGGTCATATGACCGATACATATGGTCGTGATTCGTTCCAATCCATTCGGGGGCACTGCCCGGACTCGTGTGCTCGTGGCACTCCGCCTGCTCGAGGAGAGTTACGCGCGAGAACTGTCGCGCGTCCTCGGCAGCTCACTCTCGGGGGTCCAGGTGGCTTTGCGCGGTCTCGAGCGCGACGGGCTGATCGCCGGCCGCAGCGTCGGGCGCACACGTGTGTTCCGCTTCGACCCGCGCTACTTCGCGCTGAACGAGCTTCGGGCCTACCTCATGCGCTTGGGTGAGAACGAACCGAAGCTCTCGAGCGCGGTCCAGGCCCTGCGTCGTCGGCCACGCCGCACCGGGAAGCCAATGTGACACTGAACGCGCGCACGCCCCTGACGGAAGTCGCGGTCGCCGTGGGCGACGCGCTGCGCCGGCACGGGATCCGCGGGGTACTCACCGGCGGCGCCTGCGCGTGCCTGCACTCACACGGCGAGTATGTTTCTCGGGATGTCGACGATGTGCTGCCGACCGACACCCCACTGGCCGAACTCGACGCGGCGATGGCGGGCATCCGGTTCCGACGGGATGGCAATCGCTACCTCCATCCTCGGTGCCGGTTCTTCGTCGAGTTCCCCGCAGGCCCGCTGGCGATCGGCCAGGACTCCAGTCCGCGGCCGGTGTTGATCCGCCGCGGCGCACACCGGACACTTTCGCTGTCGGCCACCGATGCCTGCCGAGACCGGCTCGCAGCGTTCTACCACTGGGGTGACCGTCAGGCCTTGAAAGTCGCCGTGCAGATCGCCTGCGCCAACAGGGTCGGAATCCAGCGCATTCGCTCGTGGAGTGCGGACGAAGGCGCAACAGCGGGCTTCGAGGAGTTCCTGGCTGCGGTGAAGGCCGCCCATCGGAGTTGAACTGCAGCCGCGCGCGAAGTTCAGCCTGCGGCGTCCTCGAGTTCGACCAACGTCGCGCCCGCCTGCACCATGATGCCGGGGCTCGCGGACACGCTCTTCACGCGGCCGGCGCGCGGGGCGCGGATCATGTGCTCCATCTTCATGGCCTCGAGCGCCAGCAGCGGCTGGCCCTTCGTGACCTCGTCGCCCACCACCACCAGCACCTTGGTGACCACTCCGGGCATGGGGGCCTCGAGCCCGCTGCCGTGCGCACCGCCCGCAGCACGCCGACGGCCGTCGGCCTCGCGCTCGAGCACGAAGTCGAGCGTGCCCAAGCGCACGAAGCGGCGCGTGGCCGCCGCCGTGACGTCGGCCACGGTGACGCCGGCCTCGCTGGTGAGCCGCAGCTTGCCGTCGGGCATGGTCTCCGAGCGCACCTCGAACTCGGCGCCATCGACCGACACCCTCCAGTGCCCGGGGCCGAGCGCAGTGAGCTCCACCTCGCGCGTGCGCTCGCCGTCGCGCCACAGGGACTTCATGAGCCGAGCCCCGGCTGGCGCCAACGCCCGAGTGCCGCGAACGGATCGAGCACCGCGGCACGTGCCGCCGCCCCGGCCGCGGCGCGTTCGGCGCCGATGGCCGGCTGCGTGGCCTCGGCGATCGCCGCCGCGGCCAACGCGAGGTCGGGCGCGGGTGCTTGCATGAGCTGCGCGAAGCCGTCCAGGAACTCGCGCTCGATCCACTCGGTGTCATACGAGCCTCTGCGCACCTCCGGCGCGCGCAAGAGGGCTCGCAAGAAGGGCAGGTTCGTCACCACGCCGTGCACGCGCGTGTCGTCGAGCGCGCCCAACAGCCGCTGCAGCGCGGCCTCGCGCGTGGGCCCGAACGCGATGATCTTGGCCAGCATGGGGTCGTAGTGCACGCTCACCGCGTCGAGCGACTCGATGCCGCGGTCCACGCGCACGAACGGGCCGTCGGGCCAGCGCACGCGCATGGCCGTACCGACCTGCGGCAGGAAGCCCTTGGCGGCGTCCTCGGCGTAGACGCGCGCCTCGATGGCGTGCCCGTGGCGCGGGATGCCGAACTGCTCGAACGGCAGCTTGCCGCTGGCCGCGATCTCGAGCTGCGCACGCACCAGGTCGACGCCGGTGATGAGCTCGGTGACCGGGTGCTCCACCTGGAGCCGCGTGTTCATCTCGAGGAAGAACACGTGGCCGTCGCGCGACAACAGCGTCTCGATGGTGCCCGCGCCGCGGTACTTCACGGCCTCGGCCAGGCGCACGGCGGCATGCGTCACCAGGGTGCGCGTATCGGCGTCGAGCGCCAGGCTGGGGGCTTCCTCGACCACCTTCTGGTGGCGGCGCTGCAGCGTGCACTCGCGCTCGTGCAGGTGCACCGCGCGGCCGTGGCCGTCGCCCAGCACCTGCACCTCGATGTGCCGGGCATGCTCGAGCAGCTTCTCGATGTACACGCTCGGGTCGCCGAACGCCGACTGCGCCATGCGCTGCGCGGCCTCCAGCCCCTCGCGCAGTTCGGCCTCGTTGTACGCGGCCTTCATGCCCTTGCCACCACCGCCCAGTGCCGCCTTGATGATGACCGGGTAACCCATGGCGTTGGCGGCGCGCACCAGCGCCTGCGCGTCCACGCCCTCGGCCCCGGGCACGATCGGCACGCCCGCCTGCTCGGCGATCTTGCGCGCGGCACGCTTGTCGCCCATGGCGCGGATCTGGTCCGCGGTGGGCCCGATGAACGTGAGCCCGGCTCTCTCCACGGCCTCGGCGAACGCCGCGTTCTCGGCCAGGAACCCGAAGCCCGGGTGCACCGCGTCGGCGCCGCTCGCCTTGGCGGCTGCGATCACGTGGTCGGCGTTCAGGTACGAATCGCGCGCCTCGGCCGGGCCGATGAGCTGGGCCTCGTCGCACACGCGGGTGTGCAACGCCCCGCGGTCGGCCTCGGAATACACGGCCACCGAACGCACGCCCATCTCATGGAGTGTGGCGGCGATGCGGCAGGCGATCTCACCGCGGTTGGCGATCAGGACCTTGCGGAACATGCTCGGTGGGCGGACTCCGGGACGGCCAGACGGGTGCGGACGGCCCCGGAGGGGCCGCGCGGCACGCTTCTCCAGCGGCGCACAACCTAAGCCATGGCCGGGACTTGTGGAAATCCCCCGCGGGCCGCTCATGCCCTCGGCCGAGCGGCGGACACTTCAGGGGAAGCCGCCGGTGCCCCTCGGTGCCGGCGGGCCGTGCCCGTGTGTGGCCACAGGCCTCGCGCGGGCGACCGCCCGGTCTCATGGACCGCTCACGGAAGGACGTCCGCGTGCAGAAGTTCGATCTCGTCGTCATCGGCTCCGGCCCGGGCGGGCAGCGCGCCGCCATCCAGGCGGCCAAGCTCGGCCGTAGCGTGGCCGTGGTGGAGCGCGCCAGCGATCTGGGTGGGGTGTGCATCAACACCGGCACCATTCCCAGCAAGACGCTGCGCGAGGCCGTGCTCGACCTGTCGGGCCAGCGCCAGCGCCGGCTCTACGGCGAGGCGTTCGCGCCGCGCAAGCGCCCCGGCGCGCACGACCTGCTGCGCCGCGCGCATCAGGTGATGCAGGCCGAGCGCGAGGTGATCAACGCCCAGCTCACGCGCAATGGCGTGGAGCTGTTCTGCGGCAGCGCGTGTTTCGCGAGCCCCAAGTGGATCGAGGTCGAGGGGGCGGCCGGCGAGGCCAGCCACACGCTCGAGTCCGATCACACCGTGATCGCCGTGGGCACCGTGCCGGGCCTGCCGAGCGGCATCACGATCGACCACCAGACCGTGCTCACGAGCGACGACCTGCTCACGCTGCCGCAGTTGCCCAAGCACCTCATGGTCGTGGGCGGCGGCGTGGTGGGACTGGAGTATGGCTGCATGCTGGCGGCCCTCGGCGTGAAGGTGACGTTGGTGGACCAGCGCACCCAGCTGCTCGAGATGGTGGACCGCGAACTGGTGGACTCGTTCTGCACGCAGGCGCGCGAGATGGGCCTCACGCTGCGGCTGGGCGAACAGGTGGCCGGCATCGTCACCGGCGCCAATGGCCGGCCCGTGGTCACCATGAAGAGCGGCAAGCGCGTGGTCACCGAGATGGTGCTGGTCTCGGCTGGCCGCCGCGGTGCCACCGACGGGCTGGCCCTCGACAACGCCGGGCTCACGGCGGACGACCGCGGCCGCATCGCCGTGAACGCCAGCTACCAGACGAGCGTGCCCCACATCTACGCGGTGGGTGACGTCATCGGGTTCCCGTCGCTGGCGTCCACGAGCGGCGAGCAGGGCCGGCTCGCGGCGTGCCACATGTTCGATGTGGCAGCGCCGGTCATGCAGGAGCAACTGCCGTTCGGCGTCTACGCGATCCCCGAGATCGGCTGGGTGGGCCCGAACGAGGCCGAGCTCACGGCCAAGGGCATTCCGTACGAGACCGGCGTGGCGCGTTACCGCGAGATCGCGCGCGGCCAGATCCTCGGCGACCACGACGGGTTGCTGAAGCTCATCTTCCACCTCGACACACGCGAGGTCCTGGCGGTGTGGGCCATGGGCACGCAGGCCACCGAGCTGGTGCACATCGGCCAGGCAGTCATGCAACTGGGCGGCACGCTCGACTACTTCGTGCGCAACGTCTTCAACTACCCGACGCTGGCCGAGTGCTACAAGGTCGCGGCGTTGGACGGCATGAACAAGCTGCGCGCGCTGGGCGAGGCGGGCGGCGAGGGGATGAAGAAGGCGGCTTAGCCCGGTCGTGGGCGCGCGGGGTCACTGGCCGTGCGCCCACAGCACGGCCCTCGTGGCCGGGAACACCCCACCCGGCCCC
>JBEBGT010000190.1:0-6693 GCA_040081365.1 Candidatus Eiseniibacteriota bacterium
CCGGTCGATGCGTGCCGGGACGACGGAAGCTACGGGCGCATCCCGGGAGGGTCAAGACGGCGCACCGCCGTCACGCGCGGCGCGCTGCGCCGCACGCCCGCAGCACCGGAGCCCGTGCGCACGCTGGCCGCCTGCGGCCCGCTCTTCGGCAGCCCCCAGATGTCCCCGAGCACGAAGTCGACCAGTCCCTGCGCATCGGCGCGTGCCCACATCCATGGCGCGAACCCGGTGAACACGAACGGCACGTTGTCCCGACCGTGGTAGTACGTCATCACGGCCGCCGACGTCCCGGGCTCCGGTGTGCGATCGACTTCGTACAGCGTGTCGAGCGTCGAGCGCCGCTCACCATCGGGGAACGCCGGGTCCACAGGTTCGGTCACCTCGTTGGGCGCCGCCACGTACTCGAACTGCGTGTTGCCGATGTAGAACAATGAACCCTGCGATGCCAGTCGAGTGGCAGGGATCGGATCCGTGGCCGCGCTCCGGTAGCGGAGCACCGCGGGCAGACGAGTGTAGTCCGGCGCCGACAGCGAACCGTCGGGGCCCTGTCCGCTCCAACCACCACGAGCCGCGCTCGACCGGAACGGCGCGGCGCTCAGGGGCGTCACCCCGAGCGCGGTGCGGATGTGAGCATCGTCGTAGATCGGGCGTCCGGGGCCCAGTTCGCCAGCGTCGAACGTCAACAGGATGCCCGCGGGCGTGTCGTTGCTGCGCCGGTTGTAGGCGGCGAGCGACGCGAACGCACCGCCGCCGCCCGCGAGCCAGACTCGCCCGCCGGCCTCGACATACGCCGCCAGCGTACTGGCCCGTCCAGGTGCGGACATGGCACGCAGCGCGGTGCCGTTGGGCAAGCCGTCGAAGGCAGCCGCGGCGGGATCCACCAACCACAGCACGTGCCGATAGCGCCCGATGCCCGCCAGTGTCACCGCCTGCGCGGGATCCTCGAGGCCACGCCGCGTGCCGAGCGTGTCGAAGGCATAGCCCGCAAGCAATCCCGGGGACGACAGCGCGCCCGCAGGATTGCGCGCGCCGTTCCACGGCACGCCCCCGCGCGCGTAGAGCAACGTGTCGAGCTCCGACGCACTAGGCCACGGTCGCGTGTAGACCTGCAGGCCACCCGCGCTGAACCGGTCGGCCTCGAGCCGGGTGTCGTCGATCACGAGCAACTCGCGCTCGAGCGGGATCGACACCGCCGTGATCTGCACGATCGCAAGGCTGACGCCACCCAGGTCGTCGCGCATCTCGATGTACAGCAGGTGTTCGCCCGCGCTCAGTCCCGGCAACGACGCCGTACCCGCGGCCGGCCCGAGGGGGCTCCAGTGCCCATCGAATCCGGTGCCCGGCGCGTCGTCCGTGGGATCCCCGTCGATCAACCAGCGCGAGGACACGGCCACACGGCCGGGCAACGCCCGGCCGTCCCAATGGAACTCGAGCGGCTGCAGCGCCGGCGCCTCGACAGGGATGTGGCGGAGCGGGTCGAGCGAATAGCCACCCGTGTCGTAAGTGAAATCGATCAGCGGCGAGAACACGTGAATGCGCGGCCCCGCGACGTCCGGGAAGACGACCGAGAACTGCAGCGCGTTGCGGTTCAGGTTCACGTAGGGCGTGGTCGCACCGGCGGCATCGACCGCCAGCACGACCGCCAGATACGTCTTGTTGGGCACCACGTCCGTGAGCGCCAGGCTCGTGGTGTCCGCGGACAGCAGGCGCCAGCCCTCCCACCCGGTGCCCGCACCGAGCTTGAACAGGCTGTCGGGATCGAACAGGAAGCGCAGGTTGTCCGGATTCACCATGTCGAGCAACAAGAAGCGGTAGCCGGCCGGCCTCGTGTCCGGGTCGCCGTCGGGGTCGTTCCCGGCCCACTCGAGCCGGAACGGCGACGGGACCTGTGCCTGCAGCAGCGCCGACGGCAGCGGCCGCAAGATCACGACGTCGGGGGCCACCGTGCGCGCATAGAACGAACGCGACAGCACCGCGGACGGCGCGCCGCGATTGTCGATCGCGCGCAGCACGAACGTGTGGAACTCGCTCGCGGTGTTCCCCGGCCCGACCGTGTCGCGCTGCGACGCCCGGAACCGCACCACCACCGCATGCTCGGTGGTGCTCACCCACGTGGTCTCCTGCAGCGCGAAGCGCGCCGCGTGCGACGTGGGCGGATCGATGGCGTACTCGAAGTGGTCGATGCTGCCGTCGGGATCGTTCGCGATCCACGCCATGTTGATGACCCAGGACTGCGGCGTGGTGACGGTGTCGATGGGCCCGTTCGTGAGCGTGAGCGTGGGGGCCTGGTTCGGCACGAAGCTGTGCTTCTTGTCGCAGCCGGATCCGGACCACCACGCGAGGCTCAGCAAGGCGATCGCGGACAACACGACCGCAGGGCGCTGCGAACGGCGGGACGACCTTGCGGCGGAACTCACGGAGCGGGGCTTCAGGAGCATCACGAACCTCCGGCCCGGCCAGGTCGAGGTGCTTCACCATAGCGCCGGCGTGCCCCCCGAGCGCAAGGGTTTTCTCGCCTGGCGCGCGTGCTGGCTAGTGTGAATTCGTACAACTCGAAGCACCGCGAGGCGATACGCCCCGGCCGGGAATCCCGGCCGGGGCGCGATGATACTTCCGTCGGGGGGGGTCAGTGCGGGATCGCGAACGACACCCCGACGCGATACTGCAGGTACGACGGCTGAACGGTGACCGCACCGTCGCCCAGCTGCTGCGGCACGCCATACTGTTTCAGGTAGCGCACGCCGCCATCGATGCCCCAGCGGCCGAAGTTCAGGTTCACGCCGGTGCCCGCGGACCAGCCGAAGGCGACTTCGTTCTCGTCGCCGAGATGCTGGTTGATGTCGTTCTCACGGTTCGAGTCATCGGGGATCACCACCGAACTGCTGATGCCGTAGAACACCAGCGCCACGGCAAGATTCGCGTAAGGCTCCAAAAAGCCATTGCCGTGCGGCCCCAGCTCACCGCCCACGAAGAGCCGGCCGTACATCTGGTCGGTGTGCTGCTCGATGCGCAGCAGCGTGAGCGGGTCCTGGAACTTCTTCACCTTCGATAGCAGGCTCACCGCCTCGATCCCGGCGATGCCCGACAACAGGCCTTGCGAGCCCGGCAACGGCCACGACAGGTCCACACCGCCGCCCCAGCCCGGGCGCGCGAAGTCACGGGCGTTCACATCGGAAGGATCCATGCGCACGCCATAGAACGTGGCACGCGGCACGGCGGCGTGCAGCAGGCTCGGGACGAAGCCCAGCAGGCAGAGCGCGGCGAGCAGGGTGACGAGAGTGCGGTGACGGATGGGCGAGATCATGAGAGGGACTCCGTGCAGGCGACCAGATCGGGAAGCGGAGCGGTGAAGCTGCCATGGCTTGGATTCGGACGGCAAGCCCACGGATGCAACGGATGGCGCTCGGTACGCCGTCCGGATAGCTCTCGTGCGGCGGCGAACTACTCCTTCCGCACCGGTGCCGGACTCACGAGCTGGAAGCGCTTGGGCTCCCCGTGTTCCACCACCTTGCCGTCGAGCACGTAGCCGTCGAACGGCATGGGCAGGCCGTCGGCGTCGTCCATGCTGGGCTTGTTCATGAGGTGCACGTGCAGGTGCGGCTCGCTCGTGTTGCCCGAGTTCCCGGCGAGCCCCAGCACGTCGCCGCGCTTCACCTTCTGGCCCGGCTTCACGCGCAGCGAATGCGGTTGCAGATGCGCCAGCAGCGAGTACTCGGAGTTGCCGTGGTCGATCACCACATGATTGCCCGCGGCGTGCAGCGGGTCACTCTCCCCGATGGCCTGGTCGGGCAGGGAATCCGTGGCGGTCACCACCATGCCATCGGCCGGCGCCAGGATCGGCTGGCCATAGCAGTAGTAGTCCGTGATCGCCTTGGCGTCGGCGGGATGCGTCTTGCCGTCCTTCACCATGACGATGTCATACGCGAAGCGCTGCGAGCGCACGGCCGCGTGCTGGTTCTCGCCCAATGTGCGACCGCCCCAGAACACCAGCCATTCGCCGCGGAACGGCAGCGTGAAGCGCGCCTTGGGCGCGTAGTCCAGGAACGTGCTCGGGTATTCCTGTGCCTCGGCGCGCACGCGGAGCGTCGAGATCCGGCCGTCCGTCGCCAGCCCCACCAGCAGCACCATGGGGATCGGCACCTTCTGGAACCGGCAGCGCGCCGACACCAGGAACGTGCTGTCGCGGCTCGTGACCTCTTCCAGCAGCACCGAGTCGATGGCGCCCAACTGCTGGTGAATTGCCGCGCTCATGACCGCGAAGTTGGCCGAGTCCCTGAGTGCGGCGCGCATCCCGGGCGTGAAGTCGGCCCACAGCGGATCGGTGGCACCCGCACTCACACGCTCACGAATGGCGCGTGCGCGTGCGAGCGCGGCGTCACGCGACAGGGGCTCGCCCATGGCCGGGACGGCTTGGACCATGGCGAGGAGCAACAGGAACGCGAAGTGGCGGAAGATCGGGGGCAGCATCAGGACTCCTTGTGCGGTGCGAGCGCGGCGCCTCGTGCGCCGGGATTCTCGGGCCACGCCAACAACGGCGCAGATCTGCGGGATGTGTCGGTGCTCGCTACGCGAGGGCCCGCCCGCGTGTTGCAGGCGGGGCGCCACCGCGGCCTCAACGGCCGCCGGTCTCCGCGCGCACCGAGGCCAGCACGCGCTCGGCGATCTGTGCTGCGGCATTCGGTCGCGCCAGCCGCGCGGCGTTCTCCTGCGCACGGCGCAGCGCGTCGGGATCGTCGAGCCAGCGCGACACGGTGGCCGCCACGGTGTCCAGCGAATCGGCGTGCACCGCGGCACCGCCGGCCTCGAGCCAGCGCGCGTTGCCAACCTCCTGCCCCGGCGTGGGCCGGAAGATCACGAGTGGCGTATGCTTCACCAGCGCCTCGGCACAGGTGAGCCCGCCCGCCTTGCTCACCACCATGTCGGAAGCCTCGAGCAGCAGGTCGACGTGCGGCGTGAACGCCATGGCGCGAACGCGACCTGTGCGTGCGGCCGCGAGGGCCTCGACCTTCGCCTTGAGCACGGCGTTCGTGCCGCACACCACCAGCACCTGCGGCCCGCGCGGCAGCGCGGTCAGGCGCTCGGCCAGCTCGGCCATGGGGCCAACGCCGCCACCGCCGCCCATCACCAGCACCAGCGGCCGGTCGAGGTCGAGCCCGAAGCGCGTGCGCACGGCCTCGCGACCCGCGGAACGCGTGAAGCGCGGATCCACCGGGATGCCGGACACCTCGATGCGCTCGCGCGGCACACCGTAGCCGGCCAGTTCCTCGGCGACCTGTTCGCTGGCCACGAAGTAGCGATCGACGTGCGGGTACGCCCACGCGGGATGCGCGGTGAAGTCGGTGATCACCACGTGCAGCGGCACGTCGAGCCGGCCCTTGCCGCGAATCGGGTACAGCGCTTCGACCGGCAGGAAGTGCGTGCACACGATCGCATCGGGGCGTTCGCGCTCCACGACGCGCACCAGTCCGCGCAGCGCCAGCCGGTCGAGGGCTTCGCGCGCCGGGCCCGCGCTCTTGTTGACGCGCTGCTGCGCCCATAGTGCATAGAGCGCACCCCACAACCGCGGTGCGCGCTGCGCCATGGCGCTGTAGCCCTGCGCGTACGTGCTGCGATAGAAGCGCGACGCGAACACCAGCGTGTCGACCTCGCGCACCTGCGCGTCGGGAGCCTGCCCGCGCAGCGCGTGCGCGATGGCCACCGCCGCGCTCTTGTGCCCGCTGCCGGCGGTGGCGTGCAGGATCGCGATGCGCGGCCCAGCGCCACTGGCCAGCGTCTCGACTGCGACCACACCGCCGCCGGCCTCGGGGAACAGCACCTCGTGGTCGGTGGCCAGCGCGCGCAACCGCCGCCGCCACCACGCGCGCTGCGCCCGCAGCCGCGCCCGCCAGTGCGGCGTGAGCGGCGGCAGGCGCAGGCGGCCGAAGCGTGGGAGCCGGACCACCGCTAGTCCGTGACCGCGTTGCGGTGGTGCGTGAGCACGGCACCCGAGGGCGTGAGGTCGATGGTCACGGCGTCGATACGCGGGTGGCGCACGCCGAGTTGCTCGAGCGCGCTGGCGGCGCGGCGCAGCCGGTCGCACTTGCGGCGGTCGAGCGTGGCGGCCGCGCCACCGAAGTCGGCCCGCGAGCGCAGCCGGACTTCGACCAGCACGCGAGACGGTCCGTCGTCCACCACCAGGTCCACCTCCACGCCACCGAGGCGCACGTTGCGCGCCACCTCGTGGCAGCCCACCAGTTGCAGATAGGCGGCCGCGAGCGCTTCGCCCGCCCGGCCGCGGTCCTGCGCGGATCCCATTGCCATGTCACCGCTCCCTCGGGGGCGGTTCGCTCGGGGACGCCGGAATGTAGCACGCGCGCATACCCGGGGGCCTCGGGGCGGTACCGAAGCACCCTGCTGCCGCCTCACACCAGCGGCAGTTCCAGCTCGGACACGGGCGCGAAGCTCCAGCGGTGCGCCGGGCAGGGTCCGTGCTCGCGAATGGCCTGCATGTGCTCGGCCGTGCCGTAGCCCTTGTGCTGCGCGAACCCATAGGCCGGCCACACGCGGTCGAGCCGCACCATGATGCGATCGCGCACGACCTTGGCCAGGATGCTCGCGGCCGCGATCGACAGGCACTTGCCGTCGCCGCCGATCACCGCCTGCTGCTCCAGGCCGCGCTCGCCGATGGCCGCCACCGTCTCGTGGCCGTCGATC
>JBEBGT010000191.1:0-6689 GCA_040081365.1 Candidatus Eiseniibacteriota bacterium
GGTCGACGTGGGTACCGAGCTGAACGGTTGGTACGGAGATGCGGCACGGACCTTCGCGGTCGGTGCGGTGTCCGAGGAAGCCAGCCGCCTCATGCGGGTCACCGAGGAGTCCCTGCACTTGGGACTCCAACAGGCCCGCGCGGGGAACCGGGTGGGAGACATCTCCAACGCGGTGCAGGTGCATGTCGAGAAGCACGGCCTCTCGGTCGTCCGCGATCTCGTCGGGCACGGCATCGGGCGCGAGATGCATGAAGAGCCGGCGATCCCGAATTACGGGCCGCCGGGCAAGGGACCGCGGTTGGTCGTCGGCCAGGTGCTGGCGATCGAACCGATGGTGAATATCGGCGGAGCCGCGGTCGTCACGCGGTCCGACGGGTGGACGGTGGCGACGAAGGACGGCCGCTGGTCGGCGCACTTCGAACACACCGTTGCAGTGGGTCCGGAAGGCCCCGAGATACTCTCGGTGCTCCCGGACGAGCAGTAGGAAAGGACTCGTTTGGCAAAAGAAGAGGGCATCCAGGTCGAAGGCACCGTGGTCGAAGCGCTCCCGAACGCGACGTTCCGCGTGGAGCTCGAGAACGGCCACCGGTTGCTCGCCCATATCTCGGGCAAGATGCGGATGCACTTCATCAAGATCCTGCCGGGTGACAAGGTGACGGTCGAGATGTCGCCGTACGACCTGTCTCGCGGCCGCATCGTCTATCGGTACAAGTAGTCCCGCCGCGGCGAAGGGAGCAGATGTCATGAAGGTTCGCGCGTCCGTGAAGAAGATCTGCGAGCACTGCAAAGTGGTGCGTCGCAAGGGCGTCATTCGAGTGATCTGCAGCCGCAACCCGCGGCACAAGCAGCGTCAGGGCTGAGAGGAGAATCACGGTGGCACGCATTGCAGGCATCGATCTCCCGATGGAAAAGCGCATCGAGGTCGCGCTGACCTACATCTTCGGTATCGGCCCGACCACGGCCAAGCGTCTGCTCGAGAAGGCGGGTGTGAACCCGGACATTCGCGTGAAGGCGCTGAGTGACGAAGATGCGGGTAAGCTGCGCAGCCTCATCGAGCGCGAGTACAAGGTGGAGGGCGCGCTTCGCAGCGAGCACGCCATGAACATCAAGCGCCTCATGGATATCGGCGCTTACCGGGGCCTGCGTCATCGTCGCGGCCTGCCGGTGCATGGGCAGCGCACGAAGACGAACGCGCGTACGCGCAAGGGTCCGAAGAAGATGGCGGTCGGCGGCAAGAAGCCGAAGGCTGGCAAGAAGGGTTGACCGAGCGGGGCGCGTAGCGCCCGGCCAGGAGGTTTCGCGTGGCAGACGTCAAGAAGCCCAAGAAGCGCGACCGCAAGGTGGGCACCAACGGGGTGGCCCATGTGCAGGCGAGCTTCAACAACACGATCATCACCATCACCGACACCGACGGCAACGTGATCAGCTGGGCGAGCGCCGGCAAGGCCGGTTTCAAGGGCTCGCGCAAGAGCACGCCGTTCGCAGCCCAGGTGGCTGCCGAAGCGACTGCGCGCGATGCCATCCACATGGGCCTCAAGCGCGTCGAGGTGTGGGTCAAGGGCCCCGGCGCCGGCCGCGAAGCAGCCATCCGTTCCTTGCAGGTCGCGGGGCTCGAGATCTCCGCCATCAAGGACGTCACGCCTATCCCGCACAACGGCTGCCGCCCTCCCAAGCGGCGTCGCGTCTAGGAGAACCCGAGCATGGCGGTTTATCACGATGCACGTTGCCGGCTCTGCCGGCGTGAGGGCATGAAGCTCTTCCTCAAGGGCTCGCGCTGTCTCACGGACAAGTGCGCTTTCGAGCGCCGTGGCTACGCCCCTGGCGAGCACGGCAAGAGCCGGCGCGCCAAGGAAACCAACTACGGCACGCAGTTGCGCGAGAAGCAGAAGGCTCGCCGCATCTACGGGCTGCTCGAGCGCCAGTTCCGCCACACGTTCGCCAAGGCGAGCGAGGCGAAGGGCGTCACGGGTGAGGTGCTGCTGCAGATGCTGGAGCGCCGCCTCGACAACGTGGTGTTCCGTCTGGGCCTGGCGGCGTCGCGCAGCGCGGCACGCCAGATCGTCCGGCACGGGCACTTCACGGTGAATGGCAAGAGTGTCGACATTCCGTCGTTCCAGGTTCGCCCGGGCGACGAGATCGCGGTTCGTGCGAAGAGCCGCGAGATGGTGGTGATCAAGAACTCGCTCGACTCCCGCAAGGGGCAGGGCGTGCCGGACTGGTTGGAGTTGTCCGCCGAGAAGATGGCGGGCCGCGTCCTCCACGTGCCGACGCGCGCCTCCATCGGCGTGCCGATCAACGAACAGCTGATCGTCGAGCTCTACTCGAAGTGACGATCGCCTTTCCAATACGGGAGGCTTGAAGATGAAGTGGAAGAATCTCCAGATGCCGAAGGGCCTGCAGGCCGACGCCGCCAACACGGATCGGTACGGCAAGTTCACGCTCGATCCGCTCGAGCGGGGCTTCGGCACCACGCTCGGCAACTCGCTGCGCCGTGTGTTGTTGTCCTCGTTGCAGGGCGCCGCGATCACGTCGGTGCGTATCGAGGGCGTGCTGCATGAGTTCTCGACGCTGCCGGGTGTCATCGAAGACGTCACCGAGATCGTGCTGAACCTGAAGCAGGTGCGCCTCAAGCTGTTCGGGGACGGCCCGAAGAAGGGTGTCTTCGAGATGCGCGGCAAGGGTGAAGTGCGCGCCGGCGACCTCCAGGTCGACGCGGAGATCGAGGTCCTCAACAAGGACCTGCACATCGCGACGCTGAACCGCGATGGCGATCTGCGCATGGAAGTCGAGATCAATGGCGGCCGCGGCTACGTGTCCGCGGACCAGCATTCGTCGACGGACCGCCCCATCGGCGTCATCCCGATCGACTCGCTGTTCTCGCCGGTGACGAAGGTGAACTACACGGTCGAGGCCACGCGTCTCGGCCAGCGCATCGACTACGACAAGCTGACGCTCGAGGTGTGGACGGACGGCAGCATCCTGCCGAACGACGCCGTCTCGATGTCGTCGAAGATCCTGCGCGACCATTTCAGCCTGCTGATCAGCTTCGAAGAGGAGCCCCAGCAGGAGGAAGAAGCGGCGGTCGACGAGGACAAGGTGCGCATCCGCAAGATGCTCGACAAGAGCGTCGAGGAGCTGGAACTGTCGGTCCGTTCCAGCAACTGCCTGCGCGCCGCCGAGATCAAGTCCATCGGCGAACTGGTCCAGAAGGGCGAAGCGGAGATGCTGAAGTTCCGCAACTTCGGCCGCAAGTCGCTGAAGGAGATCCAGGACATCCTCGCCGAGATGGGCCTGCACTTCGGCATGGACGTGAGCCCCTACTACGATTCGAAGCCTACGGCGAGGGCCGAGGTCTGATCCTGGCCCCGCGCGCGGAAGCGCGTGGGACCCCCGGACACCGAGGCGACGAGAGGACGAGCAGCCCATGAGACACCGCAAAGACCACCGACGACTGGGACGCAAGAGCGAGCACCGTCGCGCATTGCTGCGCAACCTGGTGACCGCGTTGTTCCAGTACGAGCGCATCGAGACGACCGTGGCGAAGGCGAAGGAGACCCGCCGCTTCGCTGAGCGCATGATCACGTTCGGCAAGAAGGGCGATCTCGCCGCTCGCCGGCACGTGGCGGCCTACATCATGAAGCCCGAGATCGTGGCGAAGCTGTTCACGACGATCGCGCCTTGGTATGCCGAGCGCAATGGTGGCTACACCCGTATCGTGCGCATCGGCCACCGGCTCGGTGACGCCGGCGAGACCGCGTACCTCGAGCTCGTGAAGACCGACGAGCAGAAGGAGCAGGATCGCGCGGCCCGGCAGGCGGTCGCCGAGGCGAAGGCGCTTGCCGCAGCTGGCGACAAGCCCGAGAAGAAGAAGAAGGCGGAGGCGGAAGCCGAGGCTGCTGCGGCGGCCGAGGAAAAGCCGAAGCGCGGGAAGAAGAAGGAAGCTGCGGGCGCCGGGGCTGGCGGTGGCGGTGCGAAGCGCCGCGGCGGTCCGCGCAAGGTCGGTGGGGGCTGAGACTGGCTCTCCGGCAGGCCAAGCAGGTTCGCGACGCGGGCGGGAGGAACACCTTCCGCCCGCGTTCGCGCGTTTCGGGGGCGGGCGCTGTCGCGCGCGAGCCTCGCTTCCGCCGCAACCTCGTGCGGGCCGTCGTGTGGGGCGCGGGCCTGGTACTCGCGGTGCTGGCGCGTCACACGCCCGTGTCCGCCCAGCCGGCCCCGGACTCCGCGGGTAGCCCCACGCATGCGCCCGCGGTGCCGGCGCTCAGCGATGGCGCGCATCCGCCCACCCCGCCCGTGCTCTCGGATGGCGCGCATGTCCCCTCACGGCCGAACCTGTCCGATGCCGCCGCGCGGCCCCGGGCCGTGGACTACCTGTGGGTGCTCCGCACGAGCCTCGTGCGGGCCGACGACATCCCGCAGGTGATCGCGCGCGCGAAGTCCATGGGCGTGCGCGGGCTGCTCGTGCAGGTCGTGGGCCGCGGCGATGCCTGGTACCGGTCGAGCCGCCTGCCGGCGCCCGAGGCCCTGCACGGCAGCGGTCGCGATCCGCTGGGCGACCTGCTGCCACTCGCGCATGAGGCCGGGCTCGAGGTGCACGCCTGGGTCAACTGCTGCCTGATCTGGTCGGGCACGGCACGGCCGCGCGATGGCCGGCATGTCCTGAACGCGCACCCGGAGTGGGTGGCGCGCATGGCCGACGGCCGCCCGATGACGCGGCTCACGCAGCGCCAGCGCACCAAGATGCAGGTCGAGGGCGTGTTCCTGTCGCCGGCTCACCCCGGCGTGCGCCGGTGGCTGGCCGAGAACGTGAAGGAGCTGGCCGAACGCTATGCGCTCGACGGCGTCCATCTGGACTACATCCGGCAGCCGAACATCGAGATCGGCAACGACCCGACCACCCGCGCGCGCTTCGCGCTCGAGTCCGGCGTCGACCCGGCCATGTTCAAGCGCCGGCCGGCTGCGGAGCGCTCGCGGCTCGAAGCGGAGTGGCTGGCTTTCCAACAGGCCCAGGTCACCGCCATCGTGCACGACGTGCGTGACTCGCTGAACGTGGCGCGCCCCGGCACGCACCTGAGCGCCGCGGTCCTCGCCGACACCACCGAGGCCCTGCGCGGCCGCAAGCAGCCGTGGGTGCGCTGGCTGCGCGATGGCCTGCTCGACCGGGCGTTTCTCATGTGTTACGCACCAGCCGTTCCGACCGTCCTGGCCCAGCTCACGGCCGCGGCGTTCGCCGTCGACCCCAGCCAGGTCGTCCCCGGCATCGCCATGTACAACACGCCGCTGTCGACCGCGGCCGTGAAGATGAAAGCCGCGCGAGCCCTCGGGTTCCCGTCGGTCGCGCTGTATTCCTACGATTCGCTCTATGAACGCCCCGGACGTTGGGAGCGCCTGCGGGCCTTCCTCGCCGAGCATGATCCTTCGGAGGTGAAGCCTTGAGTCCCAGCACCGGCAAGCCCACGGCAGTGCGCGAGAACATGCGCAATATCGCCATCATCGCGCACGTCGATCACGGCAAGACGACGCTCGTCGACGCCATGCTCTGGCAGAGCGGCATCTTTCGCGAGAACCAGGAAGTCGCCGAGCGCGTCATGGACTCGAACGACCTCGAACGCGAGAAGGGCATCACGATCCTGGCCAAGAACACGGCCATCCGGTTCGGCGACTACAAGATCAACGTCGTCGACACGCCCGGTCACGCGGACTTCGGCGGCGAAGTCGAGCGCACGCTCAAGATGGTGGACGGCGTGCTGCTCCTGGTGGACGCCAGCGAGGGCCCGCTGCCGCAGACGCGCTTCGTGCTGCGCAAGGCGCTCGAGCTCAACCTGAAGCCGATCGTCGTCATCAACAAGATCGACCGCAAGGACGCGCGCGCCCAGGAAGTGCTGAACGAGATCTACGACCTGTTCATCGATCTCGATGCGCACGAGGACCAGCTCGACTTCCCGGTGCTGTACACGATCGCGCGCGAGGGCATCTGCCGGTTCAAGCCCGACGGTGAGAACCACAAGCTGAAGCCGCTGTTCGACGCCATCATCGAGACGATCCCGGCGCCCAAGTACGACCCGACGATGCCGTTGCAGATGCTGATCCTGAACCTGGGCTACTCCGACTACGTCGGCCGTCTGGCCATCGGCCGCGTGATCAACGGCACGCTCACGCCGCGCCAGGACGTCATGCTCGTGCGCCACGACGGCACCCAGGTGAAGTCGCGCGTCACGAATCTGTACGTGTACGAGGGCCTGGAGCGCACGGAAGTGCAGGAGGCCGGTCCCGGCGAGATCGTGGCGCTGGCCGGGTTCTCGGAGGTGCACATCGGCGAGACCGTGACCGACCCGGAAGATCCGCGGCCGCTGCCGCCCGTGACCGTGGACGAGCCCACCGTGAACATGGTGTTCAGCGTCAACAACTCGCCGTTCGCCGGCACCGAGGGCAAGTACGTCACGAGCCGCAACCTGCGCGACCGCTTCGAGCGCGAGCTGCTCACGAACGTGAGCCTCAAGGTCGAGCCGGGCGAGACGCCGGACGCGTTCGTGGTGTCGGGCCGTGGCGAACTGCAGATGGCCATCCTCATCGAGATGATGCGCCGCGAAGGCTTCGAGCTGCTCGTCGGCAAGCCCGAGGTCATCACGCGCACCGAGGAAGGCCGCAAGCAGGAACCGATGGAGCGCTTGGTCATCGACTGCCCCGAGGAG
>JBEBGT010000192.1:0-6679 GCA_040081365.1 Candidatus Eiseniibacteriota bacterium
CAGGAGAGAAACTATCGCCTTGACCTAGGGTCGTTCCATATCAGCGCAACCGCACGATCCGCGTGTCGCTCGCCACGCCGTTCATGGTGGCTCGCGCCAGATACACTCCCTGTGGCATGGGTCGGCCCGCTTCGTCGCGGCCATCCCATGCCATGGTGTGCGGTCCGGCCTCGAGCGCGCCTTCGTGCAACCGTCGGACACGGCGGCCACCGACATCGAACACCGCTAGCGACACGTGTGCGCGAGCGGGAAGCGCGAACGACAGCCGCGACTCCCCGAACGCCGGCACCGGACTCGCGGACATCTTCACGCCCACGGCTGGAACCGGGCTCACCCCTGTCGTGAAGCTTCCGTCGGGACCGATGCCCAGCGCGTACAGGTCCACCGTCGCGAACGCGGCGGTGTCCGCACGGTTATCCAACCAACTCACGAGCACGCCGCCATGCCCATCCGAGATCGCACTCATGCTCCTGCGGATCCCTGGCTGGGCGGCGAAGACGCGGCCCTCGGCGGGCCAGTACGCGGCGACCTGGCCGGTGTGCGCGAAGTGCTGGACGCGCAGCCGCCGGAATCCCGACTCGAACGGGCCGAAGATGATCTGTTCGAGCTCGTGCAGGAACGCGCCGCCCCGGCCGTCCGGGACAATCGCCAGGCGCCCCTCGGGGAGCTGCCCTTGGGTATTCCACTCGGCCGCCAGCTCCACGGGCCAGCCCGGAGCCGGTGCCCCGTCCGCCTGCAGGTGCAGCAACGAGGACCGTTCGACGCCGGGCACAGGGCCTTCGACGCGAAGTCCGAACGCGAAGCAGCCCTCGGCGCCGTCGTGGGCGATGACGGACATCTGTGCGAGGGCACTCGTGTCCGCGACCAGCGCGACACCACCCGCGGGCCAGACCGGGTCGAGCGTGCCGCTCACGCGCAGGTGCTGGATGGTCGTGCGATGCGCGTTCAGCGGGGTGACTGCGTAGAACGCCCCGCCACTGCCATCGGGCACGAGCTGGACCGCATCGCCGGTCGCGGTGAGCGGGACCGGCATCGAATACGAAGTCCAGCCGGGGAGCACACCACCGTTGGGCGTCAGGCCGACGACATAGGGAGTCCGGGGTCCGTTCGGGAACGGCGCAGGGCCGTTCGCTTCCCACTCGCCATACAGGATCACGCCCGCGGACGACACGAATGCGCGGCCCTGCCGTTGCACGAAGGGCGCGCGCGCGAGCAGCACGCCGCCTTCGGACCACCCCGGCGCCGGCGCGCCGTTCGATTGGAGCCGGAGCGCGCGCAACCGGCCGTCATAGACCCCCGACTCGTTGGTGCTGGTCACATCACTGAATGCATAGAGTCCCCCGGAACCATCGGCGAGCAATTGCATGCCATGGAAACCCGCCGCCGAGTCCGCGACCACACGCCCGGCTGGCGGCCACGCCGGGTCCAGTGCTCCGGACGCCAGCACATGGAACACCACCAACGATGGCATGGGCTCGGTGGTCAGCCGCCCGACGTACGCGCCGCCCGCGCCATCGGATGTGGTGCCGAACGACAGGAACGCCGGAGGCACGCCAGCCGCGGGCCAACCGGCGGGCAACGTGCCGTCCGCACGCACGCGTGCGACGCTTCCGCGCGGGGGGTCCGGCTTCGCGAGCTCGTCGGCGGCGAACACGGCGCCGCCCAGACCATCGAGCACGGGAACAGGCGGAGCCGAGATCAGCGTGCTGAGTCCGGTCGCCACTTTCACGCCATCAGGAAGCCACTGGGCCCGCGCGGTGAACGGCAACAGGATCGCCAGCATCGCCAGATACCAAGGAACACATCGAGTACGCGGCACGGATACCTCCTCGTTCGGACTCCGGTGACAGCAGGGGCACGACGAACGGGTATCAAGGCTCGCGCGGGGTTCCTCGGGGTGGCATGGGGTGAGGCCGACCCCCGAATTACCCGCGACCGATATTCCGGTTCCGGATATGAACGGCGGGACCCCTTGGGGGCTTTGTCACCGCCCCCACCACGAATCCACGCCCGCGATGACCTCGGGCAGGTTCGCCACGGGGTCGGGGTAGCCGGGCTTCATCATGGCGTCGATGCCGAGCGGGCCCTTGCACACGGTCCAGGCGCCGCGCGTCTCGACCTGCGCGGGGATCAGGTCGCGCGCGCAGTCGAAGCGCGTGAACACGCCCCATAGCAACAGGTCGTCGTCGTCGAGCGGCACGTCGGGGCTCACGGCGGCGATCAGCTTCACGCCGGCGTATTCGGGGCGGCGGAGGAGTGATTCCACCACCGCGCGGCCATCGCCGTTCACCTGCACCACCAGCATGCCACCCCACGCCAGGCGCCACGCCTGCACGCGCGGCTCGAACGTGCGCGGGTCGGCCACGGTGGCGAGCAGTTCCGACGCCGGCTTCGCCGCGGTGGCCGAGCCGCCGGACGAGCCCACGGGGCGCGCATGCGATTGCGCGTCGAGCACCATCTTGCTGCCCAGGTTCATGCGGCCGCTCGTGAAGTCGAGCGTGTCGAGCGGCACGCCGGGAATGAGCAGGAAGTCCTCGGCCGGATCGAAGTGCCGGGCAATGGCCTCGAACACTGCGCGGCGGTCGCGCGGGTTCACGTCGCCGTCCACCAGCACGATGGCCTTGGTGAGCGACAACTGGCCCGTGCCCATGAGCCCGAGCGCGGTCTTCATGCCTTCCTTCGCATAACGGTTCTCGACCGCGACCACGAGCAGGTTGTGGAACCCGGCCTCGAAGTACGCCCACAGGTCGGTGATCTCGGGATGGATCACCTTGAGGACACCGGTGAACATGTCCTGCACGGCCTCGCCCATCCACTTGTCTTCCTGCGGCGGCTTGCCCACGACGCTGGCCTGGAAGATCGCGTTGCGGCGGTGCGTGACGTTCTTGACGTGGAACACCGGGAACGGCGCCGCGTGCGAGTAGTGCCCGAAGTGATCGCCGAACGGCCCTTCGGTGCGGCGCTCGCCCGGCGGCACGAAGCCCTCGATCACGAACTCGGCATCGGCCGGCACGCGCATCTGCAACGAGCGCGCCTGGGCCATGCGTGTGGACTTGCCGCGCAGGAAGCCGGCGAACGCGAGTTCGTCGATGCCCTCGGGCAGTGGTGCGACGCCCGAGAGCAGCGTGGCGGGGTCGGCGCCCACGGCCACCGCGACCTCGAGCCCCTCGCCGCGCTTCTCGGCCTTGTGGTAGTGGAAGCCGCCACCCTTGCCGATCTGCCAGTGCATGCCCGTGGTCTTGGCGTCGTAGACGTGGATGCGATAGAGGCCCAGGTTGCGCTTGTGCGTGTCGGGGTCCTCGGTGAACACGAGCGGGAACGTGATGAACCGCCCGCCATCCTGCGGCCACAGCTGGAGGATGGGCAGCGGCCCGAGATCGGCGCCCAGCGACAACTCCTGCGCGGGCCCGGCGCCGATGCGTTCGGGGCGCGACGCCAGCACCGCGCCGGCGTGGTGGCGCAGCGCCCACAGGTCGGAGATCGCCTTGGGCGGGAGCGCGTGAAAGATCTCCTCGATCTGCGCGCCCACCGCGCGTGGCGTGCGGCCGATCGCCCACTCGATGCGCCGCTCGGCGGCCAACACGTTCACGGCAAGCGGGAACTTCGCGCCGCGCACGTTCTCGAACAGCAACAGCGGGCCTTGCTGCTTCGCTTCACGACACGCGATCTCGGTGACCTCGAACTTCCAGTCCACCTCGCGCGTGATGCGCTTCACGTCGCCCTTCGCCTCGCAGAATGCGATGAACTCACCCAACGTGCGGAAGCTCATTCCAGTTCGCCTTCGCGCCAGCCCTCGCCCGCGGGCTCGCCCAGTAGGTGCAGCACCTTGTCGGTGAACCCGCCCACCAGTTGGTCGAGGCTGGCCGGGTTGCGGTACCAGGGCGGCGACACCGGCATGATGATCGCGCCCTCGCGCGACAGCCGCAGCATGTTCTCGAGCGCGATGCCCGACAGCGGTGTCTCGCGCACGCACACCACCAGCCGCATGCGCTCTTTCAACGCCACGGCCGCGGCGCGCGTGATGAGCGTGTCGGCGATTCCGGTGGCGATCTTGGCCAGCGTGCTCACGCTGCACGGCAGGATGACCATGGCGTCGTGGCGGTTGCTGCCCGAACTGAACGGCGCGGCCAAGTCGGAATCGCGGAACACCTTCTTCACGTGCGGCTCGAGCTCGGTGGGCTTCATGTCGAGTTCGCTCTGCAGCACGTGGCGCGCCCAGTCCGACATCACCAGGTACTTCTCGCCCGGGCAGCGCTTCACGAAGTCGACCCCGTATGCAGCTCCACTGGCGCCGGTCATGGCGATCAGGTAGCGGCTCATCACAGCCCTCCCGCCGCCATGCGCGCGGCGAGCACGGTGGCCAGCACCAGGAATCCCACGACCACGTTGGTCTTGAAGAACGCCAGGTTCACGTCCTCGGCCCACTTCTGTTCGAGCCACAACAACGCCACGGTGCCCGCGAAGCACGCGGCCGTGACCGCCAGCCACAGGGGCGCCGGCTCGCCGCCGGCGAACGCGATGCCGTAGGCCGCGTAGCCCAGAGCGGCCATGGCCACCAAGTGCAGCCCCCACGACACGCGCAGCGCGTTCGTCCGGCCGAGCCACACCACCATGCTGTTCACGCCATGCGCACGGTCGAACGCCTCGTCGAGGGTGGCATAGATGATGTCGAAGCCGGTGACCCAGCACAGCGCGAACGCGGCGATGGCGAACGCGGCACCGCTGCGCGCGAGCTCGGGGTGCGCGGCGGCGAAGCCGGCGAGCGGCGCCAGCGCCAGCGCCAGGCCCACGCCGGCATGGCACAGCGGCGTGAAGCGCTTGAGGTACGGGTAGAGCGCGAACACGGCGAACGGCACGATGGCGACCTGCACGTACCAGGGGCCCAGCAGCCAGCACGCGGCCACGTACACGAACGTACTCACCACCAGCAGCACGATGGCCTCGGCCAGCTTCATCTTGCCGGCGGGCAGTTCGCGCGACTGCGTGCGCGGGTTGCGCGCATCGATGTGCCGGTCGATCACGCGGTTGAGCGTCATGGCCGAGGTGCGCGCGCCCACCGCCGCGACGGCGATGAGCAGCCAGCGCATGGCGGCCAGCGTGGGGCCGCTCACCGAGAACACGCCCGCCAGGATGAGCGGTAGCGAGAACAGGGTGTGCTCGAAGCGCACGAACGAGGCGTACGTGCGCAGGCGGCCGGGGGCGGGCATGGCGGTGGAGGCGGTGGTCATGGTTGGGGCGCGCCGGGGCCGGACCCCGAGCGCGGCCAGCCAGTCTAAAGAAGAAGCACCGGACCCACCAATGTGCGCGGGTGGCGGCCCATGGCGTGCACCGGGTGACTCCCCATGGGGCCGTGAAATCGAACGGCCGCCCCGGTGAGGGGCGGCCGTCTGCTGTTCGGTCGGGATCCGGCTAGTGGGTGACTGCGAAGCGCTTCGTGGCCACGAACGAGCCTGCTTCGAGTCGCGCGAAGTACACGCCGGCCGCCGCCGCACCGCGCGGGCCCTGCGTGTTCCAGGTCACTGAGTGCCGGCCCGCCGCCATCACGCCGTCCGCGAGCACGGCCACCGTACGGCCCTGCAGGTCCGCGACCGTGAGCCGCACGTGCACGCCGCGCGGCAGCGCGAACGCCACGTTGGTGCTGCGCACCGCCGGGTTCGGGCTCACACCGGTGAGCGCGAACGCCGCCACCGGGCCATCGTTCACGCCGCCCACCGGGTTCAGGATCGAGAACGGCGCGTCGCTCAGGTCGCTGGCGCTCGAACCCGCCGCGTCGCTCGCCACCACGCGCACGCGGCACAGCGTGCTGAGCGGGGTGGTCACGGTCCATTCGAAGCTGCCGTCGTTCGCTTCGCCCGCCGACAGCGTCTCGAACGTGATGCCGTTGTCGCGCGACAGCTCGATGTCGATGCGGGTCACCGCCACGTTGTCGGCCGCGGTCCACAAGAGGGTCTGCACCAGCCCGGGCGCCCAGCCCTCGCCGCCGTTCGGGGCCAGCACGGTCACGGTGGGCGGGGTGCAGTCGTCGTCGTTCGTGATCGTACCCGTGGCCAGCGTGTCGCCGGCTTGTGCGCCGCTCACACCCGACAACTCCAGCGTGAACGTCTCATCGGCCTCGCAGCGGATGTCGCCGTTCACCGTGACCTGCACCGTGCCCGTGGTGGTGAACGCCGGCAGCGAGAACGTGGTCGACGGCAGCACGAAGTCGCCGTCGGGAACCGTGGCGGTGCCATCGAGCGTGGACACCGTGGCGGTGACCGGCTGGTCACTGCCGCCGGAGAGCGACACCGTGAACTCCAACGTCGTGGTGCCCGCGTTCCCTTCGACGATGCTGGCATCGGCCACCGACAGCACCGGTGCGCCCTCGTCGTTCACGATCGTGATCGTGCCCGTGGCCGAAGCGATCGTCGCACCCAGCGGGTTCAAGAGCGTCACGGTGAACGTCTCGTCGGCCTCGAGTACGGTATCGCCCGTGACTTCGAGCGGCAGGTCCTGCGGCGCGGTGCTGAGCGCCGGGAACGTGAGCACGCCGGCACCGCCCGCGTAGTCGCCGCTCGCGTTGGTCGCGGTGCCGTCGGCGGTGAGGTACTCCACCGTGATCGCCGTGCTGCTGGGGCCCGACAGCGACACCGCCAGCGTGACAGGCGAGTTGCCCAGGTTGCCCTCGGCCACCGACTGGCTG
>JBEBGT010000193.1:0-6663 GCA_040081365.1 Candidatus Eiseniibacteriota bacterium
CAGCACGAACACCAGAGCCTGCTGCGCGAGGGTGCGGCACTCGCCACGCTCGACCGGCTCGCCGGGCTCGAGCCCGAACGCGCCAAGTTCGCCGACGCACTTGCCGCGCTGCGCGAGGCCGAGGGCGACCTGGCGCGGCTGCGCGACTCGCTCGCCACGTTCGCCGAGCGGCGCGATTACTTGTCGGCCGCGGCGGCCGAGTTGGATGACGCCAACTTGAGAGAAGGCGAAGAAGAAGAGCTCGCCGGCGAAGCCGCACGCCTCGCGCACGCCGATCGCCTGCGCGAACTCGTCACGCTCGCGGGCGACCGGCTGAGCGAAGGCGAGGGTGCTGCGGTCGAGGGCATCGGCGTCGCGCGCCACGCGGTCGAACAGGCGAGCGCGTTGGACCCCACGCTGGCCGAGGCCATGCAGCAGCTCACCGAGGCGAACATCGCGGCACAGGAGGCCGCGCGCACGCTGGCCGCTTACCTCGATCATCTCGAGGCCGACCCCGAGCGCCTCGAGGCGGTCGAAGCGAGGCGCGAGCTCTACACGCGGCTCACGCGCAAGTACCGCCGGCCGCTCGCCGACCTGTTGGCGTGGCGCGACGAACTCGCCACCGAACTCGCCCAGGGCGGCGACGCCGAGGGCGCGGCCGCCCGCGCCGAGGACAAGGTCGCCAAGGCGCACGCCGTCTGCGTTGCGGTGGGCAAGGTGCTCTCCAAGAAGCGCCAGGCGGCCGCCAAGGAGTGGTCGGCGGCGCTCACGCGCGAGCTCAAGCCCCTCGGCTTCCCGCACGCCCGCGTGGCGTTCGAGGTCGCGCCGGTGGCGGATTCGCGCCCCACGGCCACCGGGCTCGACGAAGTCGGGCTCGTGTTCACCGCCAACCCGGGCGAACCGCCGCGGCCGCTGGCCAAGATCGCCTCGGGCGGCGAGCTGTCCCGAGTCATGCTCGCGCTCAAGTGTGCGCTGCAAACCCGTGACCGCGTTGACCTTCTGGTATTTGACGAAGTAGATTCCGGCATCGGTGGTGCTGTCGCTCAGGCGGTCGGGGAGCGTCTCCGGAGCCTGGCGGAGCACCGTCAGGTCATCTGTGTCACCCATCTGCCCATGATCGCGGCCATGGCCGAGCACCATCTGGCGGTCTCCAAGCACGTCGCCAATGGTCGCACCACGGCGCGCGTCTCCGTTCTCGAACGCCCGCACCGGGTCGAGGAGCTGGCGCGTATGCTCGCGGGCGAACGGGTCACCGAGACGACCCGACGGCAGGCGCGCGAGTTGCTCGCCGCACCGGCCACCAAGCCGTGAGCCGCGTGGTCGTTTAGGCGCGAGGTCCCGGCGGAGCCGTGAACCCGTCGTAGCACCACGCCGGAGGCGTGGACCACGAACCCATGCTCGTCCCGACCCGCGCCGAGTTCCACGCCCTCGCCAAGACCGGCAAGCTCGTGCCTGTCTACCGCGAGGTGTTCGCGGACCACGACACGCCCGTGTCGGCGTTCCGCAAGATCGACGACGGCCCGTACGGGTTCCTGCTCGAGAGCGTCGAGGGCGGCGAGAAGTGGGGGCGTTACTCCATCCTCGGCAGCCGGCCACAGAGCGTGTTCATCGCGCGCGGCGACAAGTGCGAACTTCACGCGAATGGCAAGGTCACCGCGCTGCCGGGCGCGCCCACCGACGAGCTCGCCAAGTTGCTCAAGGCCCACCAGGCCGTCGCACTCCCGGGCCTGCCGCGTTTCTGCGGCGGCGCGGTGGGCTACTTCTCGTACGACGCCGTGCGCTGGTTCGAGAAGCTGCCCAACGCCGCCAAGGACGAGCTGCACCTGCCCGACGCCGTGTTCCTGTTCGGCGACGTCGTGAGCGTGTTCGACAATCTCACGCACACCATGAAGGTGGTCACGCACGCGCGGGGTGGTGAAGACCCCGACAAGGCCTACGACGCCGCCGTCGCGCGCTTGAACGCCGAGGTCGAACGCCTGCGGAAGCCCTTGGCGTGGATCGAGCCGCCGTCATGGGGCGAGGCGAGCGAACCCAAGTCCACGGTGAGCCGCGAGCAGTTCTTGGCCGCGGTCGAAACCGCCAAGGAGCACATCCGCGCCGGCGACATCTTCCAGGTCGTGCTCGCGCACCGCATGAGCGCCGACGTGTCGCAGCCGCCGTTCGAAGGTTACCGCGCGCTGCGCGTCACCAATCCGTCGCCGTACATGTACTTCCTGCGCATGGGCGAGTTCGCCATCGTCGGCAGTTCGCCCGAGGTGCTGGTGCGTCGCACCGACAGCAACATCGAGGTACGCCCCATCGCCGGCACCCGTCCGCGCGGCCGCACGGCCGATGAAGACCGCGCCCTTGGCGAAGAGCTGCTCGCCAACGAGAAAGAGCGCGCCGAGCACGTCATGCTGGTGGACCTTGGCCGCAATGACGTCGGCCGCGTGGCCGAGTTCGGCACCGTGGAAACGAACGAGTACATGAACATCGAGCGCTACTCGCAGGTCATGCACCTGGTGAGCAACGTGCGCGGACGCGTGAAGGGCGAACTCGCCCCGCTCGACGCCGTGCGCGCGACTTTTCCCGCGGGCACGGTGTCCGGGGCACCCAAGGTGCGCGCCATGGAGATCATCGACGCGCTCGAGCCCGTGCGCCGCGGCATCTACGCCGGCGCGGTGGGGCACTTCGACTACCATGGCAACCTGGATCTCGCCATCACCATCCGCACGCTCGTGTACGCCAATGGCCGCGCGTACTGGGGCGTGGGGGCGGGCATCGTGGCTGACTCCGACCCGCAGGGGGAATGGGACGAGACCATGAACAAGGGCCGGGCACTGTGGCTGGCCGTGCAGCGCGCCGAGCGGGGGACGCGATGATCGCGGTCATCGACAACTACGACTCGTTCACCTACAACCTCGTGCAGTATCTGGGCACGCTGGGCGCCGAGGTGCACGTGCGCCGCAACGACGCCATCACCGTGGCCGATCTGCTGGCCTTGAAGCCCGACGGCCTGCTCATCTCGCCCGGCCCCGGCGAGCCACGCGATGCCGGCGTCACCGAGGACGCCATCCGCGGCCTCGCGGGCAAAGTGCCGATCCTGGGCGTCTGCCTGGGGCACCAAGCACTCGGCGAGGTCTACGGCGGCAAGGTCATCCGCGCCGCACGGCTCATGCACGGCAAGACCAGCCCCATCCTGCACAAGGGCCGCGGACTGTTCGCCGGGCTCGACAACCCGTTCGAGGCCACGCGCTACCACTCGCTCATCGTGGAACGCGACACGCTGCCCGACGTGTTCGAGGTCATGGCGTGGACGCCCGAGAACGAGCTCATGGGCATCAAGCACAAGGACCACGAGACGTGGGGCGTGCAGTTCCACCCCGAGTCGATCCTCACCACGTCCGGGCTCAAGCTCATCGAGAACTTCCTCACCATCTGCCGTCATCAGGGGAGTGCGAAACCTTGATCGTCTCTGCCATCGCCCGCGCCGTCGCGCGCGAGAACCTGTCGGGTGAGCTGGCCCGCGCCAGCATGGAGCAGATCCTCGCCGGTGAGGCCACCGCCGCGCAGATCGCCGCGCTGGCGATCGCGCTGCGCATGACGGGCGAGACCGCTGAAGAGATCGCGGGCATGGCGCAGGCCATGCGCAACCGCGTGCCGCCGCTGCGCACGCGGCGCTCGCCATTGCTCGACACGTGCGGCACCGGTGGTGGCGATGCCGGCTCCAAGTTCAACATCTCGACCACTGTCGCCATCGTCACGTCCGCGTGCGGTGTCGCGGTGGCCAAGCACGGCAACCGCGCGGTCACGAGCCGCACCGGCAGCGCCGACGTGCTCGAAGCGCTGGGCGTGCGTCTCGACCTCACGCCCGAGTCCGCGGGCCGTTCGCTCGACGTGCTCGGCATCACGTTCCTGTTCGCGCCCAACTACCATAGTGCGATGCGCAACGCCGCCGGCGCGCGCAAGGAGATGGGTGTGCGCACCGTGTTCAACCTGCTCGGCCCGCTCACCAATCCCGCCGGCGCCAGCCGCCAGCTGCTGGGCGTGTACTCCGACATGTACGTGCCCATCCTGGCCGAGGTGCTGCGCCAGTTGGGCAGCGAGCGCGCCATGATCGTGCACGGCACCGACGGCATGGACGAGCTCACGGTGTTCGCCAAGAACCATGTGGCCGAACTGCACGAGGGCAAGATCCGCGAGTACACCGTCGATCCCGCCGAGTTGGGTCTCGCGCACACCGACCGCGCCGCCATTTCGGGCGGCAGCGCGCAGGAGAACGCCGCACGCATCCGCGGCGTGCTCGCGGGCGAGAAGGGCCCGGCGCGCGACATCGTGATCCTCAATGCCGCAGCCGCCTTGGTCGTGGGCGGCGTGGCGCCGGACATCCAGGCCGGCGTCGTGCGCGTGAGCCAGGTCATCGACAGTGGCGAGGCCGCGCGCAAGCTACAGGACCTCGCGGCGTTCCGAGGCTAGCGTGTTCTGCGCGCAGTGCGGCACCCGCGTCTCGGCCTCGGAACCCTCGTGCCGCCTGTGCGGCACGCTGCTGCCGGGACACACGGCCGATGAACTGGCGCGCCCGACCGTCGCACTCGTGGCCGAGCCCGTGCGCTATGGCGGCTTCTGGCGGCGCTTCTTCGCGCTCGCACTCGACACGCTCGTGCTCTACTTCCCGGCCGCCACGGTGCGCGTGCTGCTCGGGCTGCCCGCGGTCAACACCTTCAGCACCATCGACGTCGACTCCAATGCCTCCATGATCGCCTCGGCGCTCGAGCTGTTCATCGACTGGCTGTACGTGGCGTTCCTGGTGTCGTCGCGCTCGCGGGCCACGCTCGGCATGATGGTCATGGACCTCGAGCTCACGCGGCTCGACGGCGAGCGCGTGTCGTTCTCGCGCGCCACGTGGCGTTACTTCGCGCAGTTCCTGTCGGTGCTCACCGTGGGCTTCGGCTACGTCATGCAGGTCTTCACGGCGCGCCGCCAGACGCTGCACGACATGGTCACGAGCACCGTGGTGGTGCGCGCCGGCCGCAAGGTCGTGCCGCTCGGCGCCCCCGCCGTGCGGACCCTGGCATGAGTCGCGGCGCCGAGTTCCTGGCGCAGATCGCCACCGACCGCCGCCGCCGCGTGGCCGAGCTGAAACAGGCAGTCCCCCCGCACACGCTGCGCGCCAGGCTCGCGCGGGGCAAGGTGAGTGGCCGGCTCGAGCGTGCGCTCCGCCGCGGCGGCCCCAACGGCGCGCTCAAGATGCTGTGCGAGGTCAAGCGGGCCTCGCCGTCCAAGGGCATGCTCAACGAGCACGTCGACCCCGTCGCACTCGCCAGGATGTACGAAGCCGGCGGGGCGGCCGCGGTGTCGCTCGTCACCGAGCCCGACCATTTCCTGGGCGACCTGATTTGGATGGACCAGGTGCGGCCGCGGGTCGCGCTGCCGCTGCTCTTGAAGGACTTCGTCATCGACAGCTACCAGCTGCTCGATGCCGCCGTGCGCGGCGCCGATGCCGTGCTGCTGCTGGCGGCACTCCTGTCCGAGACCGAGCTGCAGCGCCTGATCGGCGAGGCCAAGGTCATGGGGCTCGATCCGCTGGTCGAGGTGCACACGGTCGAGGAACTGCACGCCTCGCTGCGCGCGGGTGCCACGATCGTGGGCATCAACCACCGCAACCTGCACACGTTCGAGCTCGACATGTCGCTGTCCGAGCGGCTGCTACCGCTGATCCCGCCCATGGTCACCGCGGTGGCCGAGAGCGGGTTGTCGCAGCCCGCCGAACTGCGCCGCCTGCGCGCCACGCGCTGCGATGCCGTGCTCATGGGCGAGGTGTTCGCCACCGCCGCCGACCCGGCGGCCAAGCTCGCCGAGCTGGCCGCCGCCGCACGCGGCGAGGACTAGGCGGGAGCGCACATCATGCCGCGGCGCACGGTCATCAAGGTGTGCGGGCTCACGCGGCGCGAGGATGCCGCGTTCGCGCTGGCCTGTGGTGCCGACTGGCTCGGCTTCATCGTGCACGGCGACAGCCCGCGACGCGTCGAACCCGAGCATGCCGCGCGCATCGTCGAGGCGGTGGGGGGCGGCGTCCCCGTGGCGGTCATGGTCGGCGTCACGCCCGAACAGGCGCTCGAGCTCGCGCAACGCTCGCGCGCCCAGCGCATCCAACTCCACCGCGTGTCACCCGCCGGCTGGCCGGCCGACTTCCCGTTGCCGGTGGCGTTCAGCATGGGGGTGACGCCCGAGGGCACGGTGGTGGGCGAAGAGCCTGCCCTAGGCCACCTGCTGCTGCTCGACACCTCGCATGGCGGTCAGGCCGGCGGCACCGGCCGCACCTGGCCGTGGCACGTGGCGCGCGGGCTCGCCGGGCGGCGCGACGTCATGTTGGCCGGCGGCCTGCAGGGCGACAACGTGGCCGAGGCCATCCGCACGCTGCAGCCGTTCGGGGTCGACGCCTCGTCCGCACTGGAATCCAGCCCCGGTATCAAGGACCATGAACTCGTGCGGCGCTTCGTGCAGGCCGCGCGCGCCGCTGCACTTGCCGCCGACCCACCCAGCCGAACCGCACCGAACCCACCCGCGTCCTGAACCCCGAGCGTGAAGCCATGACCCAGCCTGTGAGCGTTCCCGATGCGTCCGGCCACTTCGGCCCCTACGGTGGCCGGTTCGTGCCCGAAACGCTGGTCGTGGCCCTCGAGGAACTCGAACGCGAGTACGAAC
>JBEBGT010000656.1:0-1710 GCA_040081365.1 Candidatus Eiseniibacteriota bacterium
CGGGCTCGTCAGTGCACATCGAACCAGGTGTCTCCCGTGCCCACGGAGACCGTGAGGGGCACACTCAGGGGGTAACAGCCTTCCATCTCGCGCTTCACGAGCGCGGCCACGAGTTCAGCGTCCCCGCGCGGAGCCTCGACGAGTAATTCATCGTGCACTTGGAGCAAGAGTCGAGCCCCCGGGCGTTTTGCCAGTGCACGATGCACGCTCAGCATGGCGAGCTTCACCAGGTCGGCCGCCGAGCCCTGGATGGGGGTGTTGATGGCGGCCCGCTCGGCGAACGCGCGTTCCATGCCATTGCCCGAACGCAGCTCCGGCAGATAGCGCCGGCGCCCGAGGATCGTGGCCACCCACCCGCGCTCGCGGGCTTCGACCACGGTCGCATCGAGGTAGCGCCGCACGCCCGCGTAGACCTCGAAGTAGCCCTCGATGAACGCCTTGGCCTCCTTCAACTCCAGTCCCATCTGCTGCGCCAGGCTGCGCGCCCCCATCCCGTACAGCACCCCGAAGTTCACCGTCTTGGCGCGCGAGCGCAGCTCGGGCGGCACGTCGCCCTCGACCTTGAAGATGCGGCGCGCGGTGGCGGCATGGATGTCCTCGCCCGCCGCGAAAGCCTCGACGAGGTTAGTGTCACCCGAGAGGTGCGCCATGACGCGCAGTTCGATCTGCGAATAATCCGCGCCCACCAGCACACAGCCCGGCGCGGCCGTGAACGCGCGGCGGATCGCACGGCCCTGCGGCGTGCGGATGGGGATGTTCTGCAGGTTGGGATCGAGCGAAGCGAGCCGGCCGGTGGCCGCCCCCGCCTGGTCGAACGTCGTGTGCACGCGGCCGTCCTTGGGACTCACGGCGGCAGGCAGCGCGTCGACGTAGGTCGACTTGAGCTTGGTGAGCGCGCGCCACTCGAGCAGCAGGCGCGGGAAGTCGTGCTGGCCGGCCAGGCCCTCGAGCACCTCGGAGTCGGTGGACCAGCCGGTTTTGGTCTTCTTGCTCGACGGCAGCCCGAGCTTCTCGAACAGGATACGGCCGAGCTGCTGTGAGCTGCCCAGGTTGAGCGTCTCGCCCGCGAGCGCGAAGAGCTTCTCCTCGAGCGCCGCGATCTCACCCGCCATGGTCTGCGACATGGCCGTGAGCACGCCGGCATCGAGCGCCACACCCGCTCGTTCCATGCTGCCGAGCACCTCGATGAGCGGATGCTCGAGCTGCGTGTACAGCTTCCACTGCTCACGCGCCTCGAGCTGTGCGCGCAGCGCGTCGGCGAGCGGCAACAGCGCGGCCGCCATGCGGCCTGCACGCGCGGCCGCCCGCCACCGGCAGCGCACCCGGCCCCGCCTTGGCACGGCCGCGCACCGCGGCCGGCTCCACCGATTCGAGCCCCACTCCCAGCACGTCGCCGGCCAGGGCGTCCAACGAGTGGTCGCGCTGGGGGTCGCACAGGAACGACCCCAGCCGCACATCGAACGAAGGATTCGCGACGCCGACCTGTCCCGCCGCCAGGTGGTGCAGCACGGTTTTCCAGTCGTGCGCCACCTTGGGCACGCTCGCGTCCGCGAGGATCGAGCCGAACCACGCGCGCAACTGTTCGGCGCTCACGTTGGGGCCGGCCTCGTGCGCGAGCGGCACGTAGCAATGGTCGCCGCTGCGCGCGGCGAACGCCACGCCCACGAGCGTGGCGCGCATGGGCGAATCGCCGAACGTCACCGGCAGCAC
>JBEBGT010000194.1:0-6642 GCA_040081365.1 Candidatus Eiseniibacteriota bacterium
CCAGAAGCGGCTCGAACTGGTTTGCCGCGTGGAACCCGACGTCCCGGACGGGCTCGTGGGCGATCCCACGCGCGTGCAGCAGGTGCTCATCAACCTGGTCGGCAATGCGCTCAAGTTCACGCACCAGGGCGAGGTCGAGCTGCACGTGTCGTGCGATCGCACGCCCGGCGGCCCGGTGCAGCTGCGGTTCGCGGTGCGCGACACCGGCATCGGCATCCCGCACGACCAGCAGAGGACCGTGTTCGAGGCATTCCGCCAAGCCGACGGCTCCACCACACGGCGCTATGGCGGCACCGGTCTCGGTCTGTCGATCTCCGTGCAGCTCGCCGAACTCATGGGCGGCCGCCTCACGCTCGACAGCACACTCGGCAAGGGCAGCACGTTCACGCTGCACGCCCCGTTCGCGCTCGACCCGGCCAGCCTCGCGCCCGCCCCGCTGCGCTCGCTCAGCGGTCGCAGCATCCTGGTGGCCGAGGACCATGCCGCGACACGGGCCAGCCTGGTCGCCGATCTCGAGGCGGCGGGCGCGCACACGCTCGTGGTGGAGTCGCGCAGCGAACTGCTGAGCGCGCTCTCGCACGCGGCCGACCATGGCCAGCAGGTCGACGCGCTGCTCGTGGACAGCTCCATGCTGAGCGCGCCCGACGGCGAGCCGGTGAGCACCGCGCGGCGTTGGCTGGGCGATGGCCTGCCCGTGCTCATCATGCAGCCCTCGCACCTGTCGCAGGAGCACGCCCGGCGCTGCGCCGGCCGCCCCGGCGCGGTCCTCGCCAAGCCCGTGTTCGGTCACGACCTCGAGGGCACCCTGCAGTGGCTGTTCGCCGAGACGCTGGGCGAGTCCGCCGAGCCGCGCGACGCCGCACCGGCCGCGACCGGCGTGCGCCGCGCACTGCGCGTGTTGTTGGCGGAGGACAACGACGTCAACCGGCTCATGATCCGGCGCACGCTCGAGAAGTTCGGTCACACCGTGACCGAGGCGGCCGATGGCGTCGAGGCGGTGCTGGCGACGCGCGAGCACCCCTTCGACGTCGTGCTCATGGACGCGCAGATGCCCGAGCTCAACGGCTTCGAGGCCACGCAGCGCATCCGTGCGGACGAGGTCTCGACCGGCCGGCGGCTGCCGATCGTGGCGCTCACGGCTCACGCCATGCAGGGCGACCGCGAACGCTGCCTGGCGGCGGGCATGGATGACTACCTCACCAAGCCGATCGAGACGGAACGCCTGCTGGCCACGCTCGAACGGGTGGCCGCGACCGAGCCCACCGCGGCCGCACCCTCACCCCCGGAGTCGTCCCCGCTGGGCTCGGACGCCTACGACGAGGCGCAGGCTTTGCGCTTCATGGGCGGCGATCGCGAGCTGCTCACCGAGGCGATCGACCTGCACCTGTCGACCGCGGCCGCGTGGCTCGAACGCATGCGCCGAGCGCTCGACGAGCACGACCTGCCGGAGCTCGGCCGTCAGGCGCACCGCGCCAAGAGCGAACTCGCGCTGGTCGGTGGCACGCGCGCCTCGGACGCCGCGCAGCAGCTCAACCGCGTCGCGCTTGCCGGCACGGCGGCGTCCGCGGCCGCCGCCCTCTCCCAGCTCGAGACCGCCGTGGCGGAGCTGCACGAAGCGCTGCACGGCCGCCGGCGCGCCGCCTGATGGCCGCAAGCCCTCAGGCGAACTCCTCGAGCAGCGCGCGCAGCCTCGCCAACGGCAGGCCCACGACGTTCGTGTAGTCGCCCTCGATGCCCTTCACGAACTGCCCGGCCAGCCCCTGGATGCCGTAGCCGCCCGCCTTGTCGAGCGGTTCGCCGCTCTGGGCGTACTCGTCGATGTCACGCTCGGCCAGCTTCGCCATGCGCACGACCGTGCACTCCGAGGCGGTGCGGTATTCGCCCTTGTGCACGATCGCGATGCCGGTCCACACCTCGTGCTTGCGGCCGTGCAGGCGTTGCAGCATGGCGCGCGCCTCGGCGCGGTCCTTGGGCTTGCCGAGCCGCGCACCGCGCCACACCACCACGGTGTCCGCGCCGATCACGACTGCGTCACGCCGCTCCACCGACACGCGCAACGCCTTGTCGAGTGCCAGTGCCCGCACGCCGTGCCGCGCATCGGCGTTGCCGGGCCACTCGCGATCGGGGCCGGGATCGACCACCGCGAACTCCGCGCCGGCCTGGCGCAACAGCGTGACGCGGCGCGGGGAGGCCGACGCCAGCACGAGCGGCGCACGTCCGCGCCAGAACAATTTCGAACGCGGCACACTCATGCGCGTGCCCCCACGGGTGTCTCGATCAGCAGTGTGACCGGTCCGTCGTTCGACAACTCCACCTCCATGTGGGCGCGGAACACGCCGCGCTCGACCGTTACGCCCGCCGCGACGAGCTCGGCACAGAAGCGCTCGACCAGCGGCTCCGCATGTTCCGGGCGGGCGGCGGCCGTGAACTCGGGGCGGCGGCCGTGGCGGGCGTCACCATAGAGCGTGAACTGCGGCACCACGAGGCAGGCTCCACCGGCCTCGCGCACATCGCGGTTCATCTTGCCCGCGTCGTCCGCGAACACGCGCAGCCCCGCCACCTTGGTCGCGAGCCAGCACGCCTCGGTCTCGCCGTCGGTGTGCGTGGCGCCCAGCAACACCAAGAGCCCGCGGCCGATCGCACCACTCACGCGGCTCTCCACGGTGACCGAAGCCCGCGTGACGCGCTGGACCAGCGCCCTCATGCGCCGTCGCCCGCGGCGCGGCGCGTGGACTTGAGGAGCCGCAACCGGCGCTCGACCCGGGTCACGCCGGGCAGTTTGCGCAGCGCCGCCATGACATCGGTGAGCCGGGCGGAGTTCGGCACTTCGATCACGAACACGCCGCGCGCGGTGCGATCCTCGGACTGCATGCCGGCCGTGCGCACGTTCACGCCGCCGGTCGCGAACACCTTGGCGATGTCGGCGAGCAGCGACGGGCGGTCCTGACCGCTGATGACGAGGCGCACCGGGAACGTGTCGCTCGGCCGCGCGTCCCACTCGACCGCCACGCGGCGCTCGGGCGGGGCCTTGTCGCCGAACGTGTTGGGGCAGTCCTGCCGGTGCACCGACACGCCGCGTCCGATGGTCACGATGCCGACCACGGAGTCGCCCGGCACCGGCTGGCAGCAGCGCGCGTACTGGACCATGACGTTGTCGATGCCCTGGATGCGCACGCCCCCGGTCGGCTTGCGACCCACCCCGAGCGCTTCCAGCGGCCCCTTCACCAGGCGCTCGGCCAGTCCCTCCTTCTCGGGCGTGAAGTGGCGCGTCACCGACATCACGGACACCTGGCCCTCGGCGATGCGCGCGTACAGCGTGTCGAGGTCCTCGCAGTCGAGCGCCTTGGCGATCGGCTGGAGCTCGGGCTCGCCCGCCTTCACCCGCAGGCGCTTGAGCTCGCGCAGCACCATCTCCTTGCCGAGTTGCACGGAGTCGGTGAGGCGCTTCTGGCGCAGCCAGTGGCGGATCTTCGACTTGGCCTGCGCCGTGCGCGCGATCTTGAGCCAGTCCTCGTGCGGTTGCGCCTGGGGCGAGGTGATGATCTCCACGGTGTCGCCGTTGCGCAGTTCATGCTTGATGGGCACCAGCTCGCCGTTGACGCGCGCGCCCACGGTGCGCTCGCCGACGCGCGTGTGGATGAGGAACGCGAAGTCGAGCGGTGTCGCCCCCTTCGCCAGGCGCTTGAGCTCGCGCCGTGGCGTGTACACGAACACCTCTTCCTGATGCAGCGAGGTGCGCAGGTAGTCCATGTACTCGTCGTCACTGGCCTCGGTCTGGAAGCCGGCGAGCTGCGTCACGAAGCCGCCCAGCTGGCGGTCGAGCTCCTCGTCGACGCGGCCGCCCTGTTTGTACACGTAGTGCGCGGCGACGCCGGTCTCGGCGGTGCGGTGCATCTCCCAGGTGCGGATCTGGCACTCGACCATCTCGCCGCCCTCGGTGAGCACGGTCGTATGCAGCGACTGGTACAGGTTGCTCTTCGGCGTCGCGATGTAGTCCTTGAACCGCTCCGGGACCGGACTGAACTGGTCGTGCACGACGCCCAGCGCGCGATAGCAGTCATTGCGCGAGTGGGTGACGATGCGCAATCCGAACAGGTCGTAGATCTCCTCGAGAGGCCGGCCGGCCTTCATCTTGTTGTAGATGGAGTGGAAGTGCTTGGGACGGCCGAACACCTCGGCCTTGAGCCCCGCGGCCTTCAAGGCCTCACGCAACCGCTCGCTCACCGCGGCCAGGAACGACTCGCGTTCGTCGCGCCGCACCTGGATGCGCTGCGCCAGCTCCTGATAGGCCTCGGGGTCCAACACCTTGAGGCTGCGATCCTCGAGCTCGCGCTTGATGCCGGCCATGCCGAGCCGGTGCGCGAGCGGCGCGTAGATGTCACGCGTCTCCTCGGCGATGCGGCGCGCACGCTCACCCTTCAGGTACTCGATCGTGCGCATGTTGTGCAGGCGGTCGGCGAGCTTGATGAAGATCACGCGCAGGTCCCGCGACATCGACAGCAGCATCTTGCGGAAGTTCTCGGCCTGCGCCGCCTCCCGGCTGTCGAAGTGCAGCCCGGACAGCTTGGTCACGCCCTCGACCAGGCTGGCCACCTCGCGGCCGAAGTGCTTCTCGACGTCGGCGGGCGTGACCTCGGTGTCCTCGACCACGTCGTGCAGCAGCGCCGCGCACGCCAGCGTGGAGTCGAGCCGGGTCTCCAACAGGTCGAGCAGAATGCGGCACACCTCGACGACGTGCGTGAGGAACGGCTGCCCGGAGTCGCGGCGCTGGTCGCCATGCGCCTGCGCGGCGTAATCGAAGCAGGCTCCGAGCCGGTCGCGGTCCACCTTCGGGGCCTTCTCGGCCACGGCGCTCATGAGCGCGGCGCGCAGTTCCGGATAGGGGCCGCCGGCAGTCATGGTCAGGGGACGCGGATCCCTTTCAGTTTCAACTGGACGCGGGTCTCGCCCGACCACTCGTTGCGGGTCGGGACGAACGCCAGGTCGGCGCGGCCGGCGCGGCGCAGGGCGGCGGCCTGCGGACCCATGCCGAAGCCGATGGCCTCGACCTCGCCGGTCTCGTCACGTGCCATCAACCGCACATGCTTGCCCCCGCCGACCTCGCGCACGTCCCTCACCGCGGCGTTGCTCATACGGAACAACGGCTCGGGATTGTCGAGGCCGTGCGGGGCCATGCGCTCGAGCCACTCGATGAGCTCCATGTGGATGTCGCCGGCCTTGAGGTCGGCGTCGAGCTCGAGCCGCTGCACGAACTGGTCGGGGCGATACTGCTCGCGCACCAGATGCTCGAGCCGCTCGCGCAGTTCGGGCAGCCGCTCACGCCGTACGCTCAGGCCCGCGGCGAACGCGTGCCCGCCGTGCGCCAGTAGCAGGTCGGTGCAGCCGTCGAGCAGTCGCGTGAGGTCGAGCCCCGGCAGGCTGCGGCCGGAGCCGCGCCCGCGCTCGCCGTCGATGGCGACCAGCACGGTCGGGCGCTGGAAGCGCTCCACGAGCCGCGAAGCCACGATGCCGATCACGCCGGGGTGCCAGGCGTCCGACCACAACAGGATGCTGCTGCAGTCGGGGTACGTGAGGTCGTTCTCGACCATGCGCACCGCCTCGATCAGCACCTTCTCGTCGTGGGCGCGGCGCTTGATGTTGTCGTCTTCGAGACTGCGGGCGATGTCCTGGGCCTCCTGCACCTCGCGCGCGAGCAGCAGCCGCAGCCCCTGCTCGGCGTTGCCCATGCGGCCGGCCGCGTTGATACGCGGCGCCAGCACGAAGGCCACGTGGCCGCTGGTGATGCGCTTGCCGGACAGCGCCGAGACCTCGATGAGCGCGCGCAGGCCGAGTCGCGGCTCGGCGTTCAGGCGGTCGAGCCCGAGCCGGGCGAGCACGCGGTTCTCGCCCACCAGCGGCACGACGTCCGCGATGGTGCCGAGCGCGACCGCGTCGAGGTAGCGCCGCGCCTGCTCGAGGCCGCCCTTGCCGCGCAGCAGGCGTTCCACCAGCTTGAACGTCACACCCACGCCGGCCAGCGACTTGAACGGGTAGGTGCAGCCCGGGCGCAACGGGTTCACGATCGCGAACGCCTCGGGCAGCACCGCCGGCGGCTCGTGGTGATCGGTGATGACCGTGTCGATGCCGATGCCGCGCGCGTGCGCGATGGCTTCGACCGCGGTGATGCCGCAGTCCACCGTGACCACGAGCGAACAACCACGGCGTCGGGCCTCCTCGATGGCCTCGACCGTGAGGCCGTAGCCGTCGCGGATGCGATGCGGGATGCGGTACTCGACCTTGGCGTCGAGATCGAGGAGTGCGCGGTAGAGCAGGAACGTCGACGTGATGCCGTCGACGTCATAGTCGCCCTGCACGAAGATGCGCTCACCCTGTTCGATGGCGCGCAGGATGCGCTGCGCCGCGAGCTCGAGGTCGCGCATCTCCGCCGGGTCGTGCAGGTCCTCGAGTTGCGGATCCATGAAGCGCCGTGCCAGGTCCTCGCGGTTCATGCCGCGGTTGACCAGCGCATGCCCCATGGCGAGCGGGGCACCGAGCGCGCGCGCGAGGCTGGCGGCCATGTCCGGGGCGTGGTGGGGATGCAGCACCCACTGCGGTATGGCCGAGACGATCGGCGGCATGAGAGGGATCCCGGGCGTGAGGAGG
>JBEBGT010000195.1:0-6638 GCA_040081365.1 Candidatus Eiseniibacteriota bacterium
CAGCGTGAAGGACTGCTCGAAGAACGCTGCCGAGCGTCCGGCGATCGAGGAGTTCCTCGGGGCGCAGCGGCGCTTCGCGCACCTCGTCAAGAAAGACCCGGTCACCGGCAAGGTGACACCCAAGCCGGGACGCGAGGCCGACCTCGAACGCCTGCGCGGTTGGGTACAGTCGAATGTCGAGCGCTGTTACGCCTTGGCGCAGCTGACGTGAGTGGCGGCGGCCCGCTGCCGGGTCGCCATCAAGGAGGCTGCGCGCAGGGATGCAGGGCGGGAGGCGGTGCGCGAGCACCGTCTCCATGCCCGCCCCATCCCGGCTGAGGGAACAGTCCGAGCACAGAGGATCAGGCGGGAGGCCGGTGGGTGGTGCCGGGGCCCGCACATGCGAACGGGGGCCGCGCAGGATGCGCGGCCCCCGTTGCGTCGTGCGGAGGTGGCGCACGGTGAGCGGGGAGGGGCGCGCTCCGTGTAGCGCTCGAGTATGGAGGGTCGCGCCCTGAAGATGAGGCTTGCATGCAGGGGTGGTGACTCGGCTAGCATGGCGGCGAGCAGCCGGCCCCCCGACGGTGTGCACACCGCCGATGTCGACCCGGGGAGGCCGCGTGCGAGTTGCGATCCCACTCTTTCTGTTCCTGGCCAGCAGCTCACTCCTTGCCGCGCCCGAGGCAGTGGCTCGCGGTGCGGGGGCCACGCGTGCGGCGGTCGTCTCGGATACCGCGGCGCTCGACGTCAACGACCTCCGCTTGTTCATCTCCAACAACGGCATGCTGCCCTGGGTGGGCAACGCTGAGTTCGGTACCGCGCTGGAGTTCCCGAAGGGGAGCGGACAGGGTGTGTTGTTCGCTGGCGGGCCCTGGATCGCCGCCAAGGTCGGGGGTGAGATCCGCGCCGCGGTCTCCGAGTACTCGACGGAGTATGGACCCGGGGCGATCCTGCCGGGCGGGGCGGCTGACCGTGCGGACAAGCCCGAGTACCGCGTCTACCGCTTGGACCGCCGTCACGCCGACTCCGCGGCGCGCGACGCGCAGCTCGCAGCCTACGCGGCCGGTGCCGTGCCCCACGGTGCACCTCCGGTCGCCGTACTCCCCGACGGTTCCCTCGACATCCTCGGCGACGAGATGCTGTGGACCGTCTACAACGATGCAGACCCCGCGCTCCACACGAACCAGATCGGTGCATCCGCGCCGCTGGGGCTGGAACTGAGCCAGACCGCATGGGCGTTCCATCAACCCGGGGCACTCGACCGGGTGATCTTCCTGCGGCTACAGGTCACCAACAAAGGCGCGAACACCTTGGACAGCACGTTCATCGCCTACTGGACCGATCCGGACCTGAGCTCGCCATTCAACGACCTGGTCGGAGCTGATGTTCCCAGGCGACTGGTCTATGTCTATGACGCCACGCTCTTCCCCGGAGACCCTTACGGTGCCGCCGTGCCGAGCATGGCGGTGCAACTGTTGAGCGGCGTCCACGTGGGAGGCGTCGATCTCGGGATGACGTCCGGTGGCCGGCAGCGCAAGAACACCTTCGAGGAGGATCCGTTCCGCCCCGGCGACCTCTTCCGTCGGTTGGCCGGCTTCAAGAGCAGCGGAGAACCCTTCAAAGATCCGGTCTCCGGCGCGACCACCAAGTATGTTTGCGCCGGGGACCCCATCACCGGCAGCGGGTGGATCGACGACCAACCCGCAGACCGACGCATGTTGCTCTCGATGGGTCCATTCACCATGCTGCCAGGCGACACTCAGACCGTTGTTCTCGCCCTCATCGTGGGGCAGGGGAGTAACCGTCTTGGCTCCATCGGTGTCATGCGGCAAGCGGCCGACCGCGTGCGGGACCTGTGGGAGCACGGCATGGTCGTGCCCGTCCGCCCACCCGCACCGGGCCTGCGCGCGACACCCGCCGATGGCGGAGTCGTCTTGACTTGGGATGCGAGTGCCGAGCGCGCGGTTCCCGATGCCTACGCGTTCCAAGGCTACACGCTCTATCAGGGTCCATCGCCCGCGGGACCGTTCCTTCCGATCGCAACCTTCGACCGCGTGGACGGCGTCCGTGCCATCACGGAGGAACGAGCGGACCCGAACTCCGGTCTCGTGCTTCCGGTCGTGGTGGCCCAAGGGGCGGACACCGGACTCGCACACTCCTGGTTGGTGGCGCGCGACAGTCTGCATTCCGCGCCACTCGTCAATGGTCAGCGTTATTGGTTCGGGCTCGATGCCTACTCGGCCTCACCCGGTCGGGCGGAACCCGTGCAACGCTCCGCGATGGACGTCGTCGAGGTCGTGCCGCAGCCACCCGCGGGCGGGATCGTGTCCCCCGTCATGCCCCTGTCGGCTGTGGCGCGCGGCCAGCGCACCGCCGGGAGCGAACCGACCACGGATCGGCTGAACGTCGCGGTCGTGGACACCCTCGCGCTGCGAGACGCTCAGTATGAAGTCGGATTCATGCTCGAGACGAGCGGCGATACCACGTGGTACATGGTGCGAGATCCGGAGGGGCCCGCGGACACCGTCCTGTCGCACGTTTCGTTCAGGCCGCGAGACTCCTCGGGGCCAACGGTGGACGGCTTCTCGGCCTGGGTGACCAGCAGCGCAGAGGGAGCACTGGCGGAGGTCGGGTACGAGTCCAGTGGCCCGCCGCCACTGGTCGGTGTCGACCGGTTCCTCGAGTTCCTGGATGGCGGCGCCGACTACGCAGCGAGGGGGTTCAACGGTTCCAGCATCCCGCCGATCGGGGCGCGCACGCATTACTGTGAAGTTCGCTTCACGGGGGGCGAACCGGGTCAGTTCGCGTATCGCTACCGGGATGACTTCGTCGGCATCCGCATCCAGGACTATGTTTCAGTCCCATTCACGGTCTGGGACCTGACCGCGAACATCCAGTTGAGTGCTGCGTTCATCGAGCAAGCGGGCGCGCCGACGGACGACGGTCGGTGGGCACCCGATGACTCGCCCTCCGGCGGGCGCGAGTTCCTCTGGATCCTGGATCGTCCCTACTCGGGCAACGGCACCCCGGATCCCGCGTACTTTCTCGAGCCCGATCTCATGGACATCTCGAGCGGCAAGCTCGACGCCCGCTATTTCGCCGCCCTGCGGGCGACGGTCCCGGGGGCGACCGCAAGGGCTGGAGACCGCCTTCGGTTCCGGCTCACCCGGGCGTCAGGCCCGAACGACTTGTTCCGGTTCACGACGCACGCGGCCACGCGCGCCGAAGGCGCGAGCGCACGGAGTGCCCTCGAGCGCGTGCTGGCGGTGCCGAACCCGTACTTCCTGTTCTCGAGCTACGAGCGCACCGGCTCGGAGCGGATCGTGCGCTTCACCCACCTGCCCGTGCACTGCACGATCCGGTTGTTCGATGTGGCCGGGTCGCTGGTGCGGGTGCTCGAGAAGAACGACGACCGGTCACAGGCCGTGTGGGACCTCACCAATCAGGCCGGGCGCCGCGTGGGCAGTGGCATCTACATCTTCCACGTCGACGCGCCCGGCGTCGGGACGCACATCGGCAAACTGGCCGTGCTGCAGCGTTGATCACGGGCCCCGAGCGGTGGTGCCGGGGCCCGCACATGCGAACAGGGGCCGCGCAGGATGCGCAGCCCCCGTCACGTTGCTCGAGTCCGCTCAGGCTTCGGTCTTCGCCTCTTCCTTGGTCTCGCTCGAGTGCCCCGGGAAGTAGCGCGCTTTGGGATCGACCAGCAGCTTGGCCCCGCACACCGCCATCGCGGCCTCGCCGAAGCCGGTGGCGATGAGCTTGAGCTTGCCGGGGTAGTTCACGAGGTCGCCCGCACCGAACACGCCGGGCAGGTTGGTCTCCATCTTCTGGCTCACCTCGAGCGAGTTGCCCTTGATCGTGAGCCCCCAGGTCTTCAGGGGCCCAAGATTGGCCACGAACCCGAAGTTCACCACCACGTCGTCGATCTCGAGCGTGGTCTCGGCCTTGGTGCGATTGTCGTAGATGATCGCGCGCTTCACCGCGCCGTCACCCTCGAGGGTCTTGAGCTCGTGGAACGGCACCACCTTGCAGCGCGACGCGTACAGCTTGGCGACGCTGTCCTCGTGCGCGCGGAACTGGTCGCGACGGTGGATGAGCGTGAGCTCGCTCGCGAGCGGTTCCAGGTGCAGCGCCCAATCGACCGCCGAGTCGCCACCGCCCAGCAGCAGCACACGCCGGCCCTTGAACACGTCGAGCCCGGGCAGCACGTAGTGCAGACCGTGGCCCTCGTAGCGCGCCAGCGCGGCGTCGGGGAGCTTGCGCGGCGCGAACGAACCGATGCCACTGGTGAGCAGCACGGTCTTCGTGCGGTGCTGCACGCCCTGGTCGGAGCCGATGACGTAGCCGCCACCTTCCAACGGAGTCAGCGTCATCGCCTGTTCGCCCAGACACACGGTGGGCCCGTACTGCATGGCCTGCTCGACCAGCTGATCGACGAGAGCCTTGGCTTTCACAGCCGGAAACCCCGCGACGTCATAGATGAACTTGTCGGGATAAAGCGCGGCCAGCTGCCCACCGGGCTCGGCCAGCGCGTCGATGACCTTGACCTTCATGGTGCGCAGGCCGGCGTAGAACGCGGCGAATAATCCGACGGGACCCGCTCCGACGATGGTGACGTCGTACTCGGCGTCGACGGGCAATGGCGCGGGTGGCGTGGCGGCGGTGTGGCTCATGGTGCGGCTTCCTCGGGGACGATGCGTGTGGCCGGGGCGGGAGAGCGGGCAGTCACGGGCGCGCCGTGCGGCGCGCCCGCGAGCCACGTCACCTTACTGCAGCTTGATCCACTTGAGCACCACGAGGATCGGGACGACCACCGCGATGATCGCCTCGCCGGCGATGAAGCCCGAGGCCAGCGCGGTCTTGGTGCGGTTCTCGCCATCGCTGCCGGTGTTGGCGGACTTGGGCCAGAACTCGGCGACGATCGCACCCAGGAACATGGTCACGATCGCACTGCCCGGCACCAGCATGCCGATGCCGATGCCCGTGGGCGAGGGGCAGAACTTCTTGAACTTCGTGCCTTCGAGGACCGTGAACACGATGCCCAGCACCACGGCGATGCCGAGCGCGGCCACGGCACCCGCCGGCAGCGCCGACAGGCCCTTCGACAGGAGCGTGGCGAACCCGGCCCACTTCTGCGAGATGGGCGACTGCAGGCCGTTCTCGCCGCCGATGCCGTAGCTGTCGCGCAGCAGCGGGTAGACGATCGCGACCGTGGCCGCGCCGATCGGCACGGCGAGCAACTGGATGTAGGTGAGGTAGCGCGGCTTGCTGCCCATCATCTCGCCGGTGCGATACACCTGCATGAGCCCTTCGGACTCCGACGCGATGGTGCCGGTCACGCCGCTGGCCACCATGTTCGCCATGACGTGGCCGGGGGCCAGCAGGCCGAACACCGCCTGCATCATGTTCGACATCGCACTGATCGGGCCCCAGTTGGTCTCGCCGAACACACGCAGCCCCACCAGCATGAGCGGGATCGACAGCACGATGGCCGCGAGCGTCATCCAGACGGGCATGCCGAGCGTGTACTGCACCCACACCACCAGCAGCGAGCACACGATGGAACCCGAGATCACCCACTTCATGGGGAAGTCGCCGGCGTCGATGTCGGCGCTCGACAGGTTCTTGAACGTCTTCACGAGGATGTTCCAGCGCAGGAACAGCGCGGTGAGCCCGCCCGCCACCAGCATGCCCGTGGCCGGCCACATGACCCACAGCAGCACCTTCCGGCGGACCAGCTCGTCGATGACGCCGTTCTGCAGCAGCAGCGGCGGCGCGATCACCCACGACAGGAACGCCCCGACGAGCATGCTGGTGTTGACGCGCAGGCCCACCAGCATGCCGGCGCCCAGCGACAGCAGGCTGTAGGAGATGCCCATGCCCATCTTGGAGCCGAGCGCGCCGAACGGCAGCATCTCGGGTAGGCGATACCAGACGCTGGCCAGCACGCGGGTGTCCTCGCGGATCCACATGATCACGGCCGACGCGATCGAGCCGATGCCCATGGCGCGCGTGGCCGTCTTGGAACCATGCCCGCGCTCGTCCAGCACCAGGATGGTCTCGCCGGCGGCCACGCCGTCGGGGTAGGGCAGCTTCTCGTCGACGACGAAGTGGCGCCGCATGGGTACGGACAGCAGTACGCCCAGAAGGCCCGCCGACGACAGCCACAGGAACGTCTGCATGGGCGTGAGCCGGAACGTGAAGCCGAGGCTCGGGTCCATGCGCAGCATGTCGAACGCCGCCATGATCACGCACAGGAACGCGGTCTGGCCGGCGGCCGTGCCCGCGGACTGGATGACGTTGTTCTCCCAGCGGCTGAAGTCGGGGAACACCAGCCCGAGCGACAGGAAGCCCAGGAAGGCCGCGACCACCGAGATGTTGGGCCCGAAGCCGAGCTTCAGCACGATGTACGGGTAGGCGCCGGCGATGATGATCGAGATCAGGATCGATGCGACCACGGCGCGCGCCGTGAACTCCTTGCGGGGACTGCCTGCAGGTGCGACCGGCTGGGAAAGGGTCATGGTGCGCAGGCTAGCAAGCGGGTGCCGGAAAGCACCAGCGAACGGCGTCGGGGAGGCTCGGACGATGTGCGTGATCGGGGACGAGTGAGGCTGGGGCGAAGCTGTCTCATACGTGGCGCCCCGGGGTGGTGACTC
>JBEBGT010000657.1:0-1703 GCA_040081365.1 Candidatus Eiseniibacteriota bacterium
GCCGCCACGCTGGCCGTCACGAACGAGGCCGAGGTGCGCGAGGCGGTGCTGCACGCCGACCACGGGCGCTGGCTCACCTCGCTGGGCGAGACGTTCGCGGCCGACGTGGAGTTCGCGACACGGCTCGACCACGTGAGCGACGCGACGAGCTGGTGAGTCTTGCCGAGAGCTCGCGCGGACAATCGAGGCGGAGTCGCGCGCGGCGGGTGACTCGCACAGCCGCGAACACTCGGTCCAGCCTTCCTGGCCGGCCCTCGTTGGCGCTCGCGGACGGCTTCCGGCCATCCCTGGCCTCCAGCCTGCTCGCGACTCGCCGCTCTGCGAGCCACCCGCCGCACACGACTCCGGCGCACGTCGGAGCGGGCGGGATCGGGCCTAGCGCCGCTGGGCCTGTGCGAACATGATCAGGGCCACGGTGCCGAACAGCACGTCGGCGCTCCAGGCGGCCACGTACGGCGGCAACGCGCCGTTGTGCCCCAGTGCCTGCCCGGCGCGCATGATGCCGTAATAGAAGAACGAGATCGCCACCGACAGGCCGAAGCCGAGTGCGGCGCCCTGCATGCGCAGCCGCGTGGCGAGCGCGCCACCGATGAGCACGACGATCAGGCAGATGAGCGGGAACGCCAGCTTGAGGTGCAGGTCGACCAGGTAGTTCTCGACGCGCGCGCCGCTGGCGCGCAAGCGCTCGATGTAACCGCGGAGCTCGAACCAGTTCATCTCGTCGGGCTTGTGCCCTTCCTTGGCGAAGTCGTCGGGGCGCTCCGCCAGTCCGTTCACGGACATGTTGCCGAAGCCCTCGGCGTGCTCGCGGCCGTGGTCGAACGAGCGCACGTAGCCGCTCGCGAACACCCAGCGCTTGCCGTCCCAACTGGCCTCGACCGCGTCGATGCGCCGCACCAGCTCTCCGTTCTTGAACTCCTGCAGCGACACGTCGTGCATGCGGCGCTCATGCACCAGGTACAGCCCCACCACCCAGATGCGGCCGCCGCGGCCCAGGTAGGTGACGTCGGCCCGCTCGCTGGGGATGGCCCGAGCCAGGTGCTGGATGCGCTCCTCGAGGATCGTCTCTCGCGCACGTGTCGCCGCGGGGACCACGAACTCGCCCAGCATGAGCGAGGCGCCCACACAGCCGGTGGCCACCAGCAGCACCGGGAACAGGATGCGAGCCAGTGACAGCCCGCCCGCGCGCATGGCGGTGAGTTCGCCGAACTTGTTGAGCTGGCCGAGCGCGAGGAACGTAGCCAGCAGCAGCGCGACCGGCAGCATCTTCACGACGACGTCCGGGGCCAGATTGATGAAGTACTGCGCGATGAGCGCCCACGGCGCCTTGTGGTCCAGGAACACATCCATCTTCTCGATCAGGTCGACCACGATGAAGATGACGATGAAGCCCAGCAGTCCGAGCGCCAGGTAGACGAGGAACTCCCGCAGCAGGTAGCGGTCGAGGATCCTCATCGCGTGCCTTCCACGGAATCCGCGCGTCGGCGCATGGGATTGCCATGCCACGGCAGGTGGATGTCGCACGCACGCGCCGTGAGATCGAGCCCGAGCCCGCCGAGAACGAGGTTCGCGAGCCACATCGCCAGCCAGGACGGCAGTAGCAGGCGGTTCGCCAGCTCCTCGCCGCCGATGAGGCAGATGTAATAGAACAGGAAGAACCCGATCGACACGAACGCCACGGCGGGGCCGGCGCGGCGCACGCG
>JBEBGT010000196.1:0-6628 GCA_040081365.1 Candidatus Eiseniibacteriota bacterium
CGGGCTCACTGACACAGTCTGGGCCACAATGGTGGAGCGAGACGGGATGCGACCGCCTCGCGGGCCCCTCAAGCCCGCATGGGCTTTCCTCACTCCGCGTCGAGCCTCTTGACCACGGGTGCCGCGAACGGCTCGCGTTCGCCCGTCTCGAAGTCGCTCGAGCAGGTCCCCGGGTACCCCGGGGCGTGCAGGCACTGTCTACTGTGGTCGGCGGGCGTCACGCCGTTTGCCGTCCCCGAGCAGCTCCGCGACCGCGCCCGTCGCCTCGGCGAGCAGCTCCTCGTCGACGATCAGATAGCGCCGGAAGACCGAGTCGGTCTTATGCCCCGTGATCTTCATCGCGATCGCTTGTTGGACGCCCGCTCGGATGAGGTTGCGTACCGCGGTGCGCCGGAAGTCGTGCAGCAGCCGGGCCGCGATCCCAGCCTGCCGGCACGCCGTCTGCCAGGACCGGCGCAGCTTGCCGATCGGCCTGCCGCGCCAATGGAAGACGCTCGGACAGATGCCCCCGGTCGCCAGCTCCCACTCGCGCACCGCGCGCTGCTGACTGCGCAGCACGCTCTCGAGCCACGGGTGGTACTTGAACGGGAAGATCCGCGGCTCCCGGTTCTTCGAGTCACGCAGCCACACGAGCTGGCGCTTCCAGTCCACATCACTCCACTGCAACCGGAACGCCTCGCTCGACCGCCAGCCCGTCAGGTAGAGGAACTCCACGAGGTGGCGGGCATGCGGGGCAAGGTGCGGAAGGATGGCCTGGAGATCCTCCTCCTCGAAGAACCCCTGACGGGCGTCGTCCACGCGCGGTAGGTCGACGAGCGGCACTCGAGGGAGTCTCGGGGACGCCAGGCGGAGCATGCGCTTCAACACCGCGAGCTCGCGCCGGAGCGTTCCCGGAGTCATGCCATCGCGCTCGAGGCGCTGCCTGCTGTATTCACGGATACGCACTTCGGTGATGTCCTCGCCACGCAGCTTCCCGAACACTTCTGCGAGACGCTTCACGTGACGCGACGGATCGGTCTTGTTGCGCTTGAACCGATAGTTCTCCAGTAACAGCTCTTGCATCTCCGCGAACGTGATGCGCTGGGAGGGCGGGTGGAGCCGTCCGCACTCGGCTTCCCGGAGTCGCCGGTGCAGGTACTCCAGTGCGAGCTCGCGATCCTGCGTGCCGGTGGACTCGCGGTGACGCACGCCATCGACGTAGAACTTGATGGTCCATGTGCGAGCTTCGGAGCGGCGATAGATGGAGCCTTGGCTTACTCGCGTCATGGCACGCCTCGCGGGGGCGGGTGTGCGGGGCGCACTGCATGCTTACTCCCGCGCCCGGAGCCAGATGTCAGCCCTCCATCATTTCCGTGCGGAACAGCGGGTGTCGGATGTACGCTCGGTGACGCCCCGGCGCGGCTCGCCACGAGGAGGCCAGGTGGCGGTCGAGCGACCCTGGGGGTTCGACGCCTCCCGGCCCTTTGCCCGCGACCGAAGCCGTCGCGTATCGTGGCCCTTCCATGTCCAACTCCCTCATGATCTCCGTGGCCGGCGTGCGTGGCATCGTCGGCGATACGCTCGATCCCGCGATCATCGCGCGCTTCGCCGCGGCGTTCGCACGCGCGCTGCCCGACGCTGGCCCGGTCGTGCTCGGGCGCGACGCCCGCGTGACCGGTCCCATGGTGCGGCTCGCCGCCTGCGCCGGCTTGAACGCCGCCGGGCGCGACGTCATCGACATCGGCCTCGCGACCACGCCCACCACGCAGATGGCCGTCGAGCACCTGCGCGCCGCAGGTGGTGTCATCCTCACGGCCAGCCACAACCCGGCGCCGTGGAACGCGCTCAAGTTCCTGAGCGCCGCCGGTGAGTTCCTGGGGCCCAAGGCCGGGCGCGAAGTGCGCGAGCGCTTCGAGACGAACCGCGACCTGTGGGCGAGCTGGGACCGCGTGGGCTCCGTGCGCGAGGAATCGAACGCGCTGGCCTGGCACCTCGAGCGCGTGCTCGGGCTGCCGCACCTCGATGTGGCGGCGATCCGCAAGCGCGCGCTGCACGTGGTGGTGGATGGCTGCGCGAGCGTGGGCGGGGTGGCGCTGCCGGCTCTGCTGGCGGAACTCGGGGCGCGTGTCACGAAACTCGACTGCGAGCCGAACGGCCGCTTCACGCGCGAGCTCGAACCGCTGCCGCAGCACCTCGGGGCACTGGGCCGCGCGGTGCTCGAAGCGCGCGCCGATCTCGGTATCGCGAGTGACCCCGACAGCGATCGCGCGGCGTTCGTGGACGCCGCCGGCGTGCCGCTCGGCGAGGAGTACACGGTGGCCCTGGGCACGCGCGTGGCGCTGATCACGCAGCGCGGAGCGGTGGTGACAAACCTCAGTACCAGTCGTATGCTCGACGCGGTGTGCGAACGCGCGGGAGTGCCGCTGCACCGCACGCCGGTGGGTGAGGCGCACGTGGTCGAGGTCATGCACGCGCAGCACGCGGTCGCCGGCGGTGAGGGCAATGGCGGCATGATCCTGCCGGCCGCGCACCATGGGCGCGATGCGCTCGTGGCGATGGCACTGGTGGCGCAGGCGATGCGCGAAGGGGCGTCATTGCGCGAACTGGCCGACACGCTGCCCCGTTACGTGATGATCAAGGACAAGCTCGCGCGGCCCGAAGAGCCGTGGGAGCACGCCGCGGTGCGGATCCGGCAGGCCTTCGACGGCTGGCAGCTCGACGAAGCCGATGGCCTGCGCTTCGCGCGCGGGGAAGCGTGGGTGCACGTGCGCGCGTCCGGCACGGAGCCCGTCGTGCGAGTGATCGCGGAGTCGCCCGACGAGGGCAGCACGCGCGCGCTCGTGGATCAGGCACGCCGGGCGCTCGACGCTCCGGATGGGAGGTCGTGACATGTGCGGCATCGTCGGCTATGTGGGCCATCGGGACTGCCTGTCGATCCTCATGGAAGGACTCAAGCGCCAGGAATATCGCGGCTATGACTCCGCGGGCGTGGCCGTGCACGGTGAGGGCCAACTGCAGGTCGTGAAGGCGGCCGGCAAACTGCGCGAGCTCGAGGCACGGCTCAAGGGCCACCCGATCAAGGGCCGCTTCGGTATGGGGCACACGCGCTGGGCCACGCACGGCGAGCCGAACGACACGAACGCGCACCCGCACACCGACGAGGCGCGCCAGGTCGCGGTCGTGCACAACGGCATCATCGAGAATTACGCCACCTTGAAGAGTGCGCTCATCGCCGAAGGGCATGCGTTCGCGACCGACACCGACACCGAGGTCCTGGCGCACCTCATCGAGAAGTACCTGAAGCGCGGGCTCAAGCTGGAGCGCGCGGTGGGTGCGGCGCTGCGCGACGTCGAGGGCACGTACGGCTTGGTCGTCATGTGCACCCAGGAGCCCGGCGTCATGGTGGGTGCGCGCAACGGCAGCCCCATGGTGGTCGGCATCGCCGACGGCGAGTACTATCTGGCCTCCGACGTGGCCGCGATCGTCGAGCACACCCGGCAGGTCATCTACCTGGATGACGGCGAGATGGCCGTGCTGTCGCCCGACGGCTTCCACACCGCCACGATCGGGCACGAGCGGGTGGAGAAGGAAGTGCACGACGTCGACTGGGACCTGTCCCAGATCGAGAAGGGCGGCTACGAGCACTTCATGCTCAAGGAGATCATGGAGCAGCCCGACGCGGTGCGGAATGCGACGCGCGGCCGGCTCCTGGTCGAGGAGGGCCTCGCGCGCCTCGGCGGCCTGAACCTCTCCAATGAACAGCTTCGCGACGTGCGCCGCATCATCATCCTGGGCTGTGGCACGTCGTGGCATGCGGGCCTGATCGGCGAGTACATGCTCGAGGAGTTCGCGCGCATCCCGGTCGAGGTCGAGTACGCCTCGGAGTTCCGCTACCGCAACCCGATCATCGACGAGGGCACGCTCATCCTGGTCATCTCGCAGTCGGGGGAGACCATCGACACGCTCGCCGCGATGCGCGAGGCCAAGCGCCGCGGCGCCAAGGCGCTCGGCATCGTGAACGTGGTCGGCTCCACGATCGCGCGCGAGTCGGACGGTGGCGTGTACATCCATGCCGGCCCCGAGATCGGGGTGGCCTCCACGAAGGCGTTCACGAGCCAGGTCACGGTGCTTGCGCTGCTCACCCTGCTGCTCGGCCGGCTCCGCGGACTGTCGCGCGACTACGGTATCGAGATCGCACGCGAGCTCATGGCGCTACCGGGCAAGATCGAACGCGCGCTGCAGGCGCGCGACGAGGTGCGCCGCATCGGCGAGCTCTACGGCAAGCACGACAACTTCATCTACCTGGGCCGCGGTTTCCACTTCCCGGTGGCACTCGAGGGCGCCCTGAAGCTCAAGGAGATCTCGTACATCCATGCCGAGGGCTACCCGGCGGCCGAGATGAAACACGGCCCCATCGCGCTCATCGACGAGCACATGCCGGTGGTGTTCATCTGCACGCGCGACTCGGCGTACGAGAAGGTCACGAGCAACATGATGGAGGTGCGCGCCCGCAAGGGCCGTATCATCGCCATCGCCACCGAGGGCGACACCGACGTGCAGGCGAAGGCCGATCACGTGCTGTACGTGCCGGCCACGATCCCCATGCTGCAGCCCATCCTGTCCGTGGTGCCGCTGCAGTTGCTCGCCTACGACATCGCGGTCGCCCGCGGCTGCGACGTGGATCAGCCCCGCAACCTGGCCAAGAGCGTCACCGTCGAGTGACGCGGGAGGAAGCCGCCGTGAAGAGCGCACTGCATGTGGACGATGCCCCCCAGGCTCTCGGGCCGTATTCGCAGGCCCAGGTCGTGCGCCTGCACGGCGGGCAGAAGTTGGTGTACACGTCGGGTCAGGTCGGCATCGATCCCGCCACGGGCGAACTGGTGGCCGGCGGCATCCAGGAGCAGACGCGGCGCGTGCTCGACAACCTCCGCGCCGTGCTGCGTGGCGCGGGGCTCGGGCTCGGCGACGTCGTCAAGACGACGGTGTTCCTGAGCGACATGAAGGACTTCGCGGCGATGAACGAGGTCTACGGTGCCGCGTTCACCTCCGCGCCGCCCGCGCGCACGACCATCGCCGCGGCCGGCCTGCCGAAGGGTGCCGCCGTCGAGATCGAATGCGTGGCGGTGGGGCGCGACCTCTGATCCGCACCGGCCCGCAGCGCATGGCGCACCCCCAAGGAATGCTCGCGTGACCGCCCGACGCCGCATCGAGATCCAGCTCACGGCGCAGGTCGCGTGCGCCGGTTGAGCGGCCAAGCTGGGTCCGGCGGACCTGCGACATGCCCTGAGCCTGCTGCGCCAGCCCCCGCGCGATGCGCGCGTGCTCGTCGATGCCTCCACGCTCGACGACGCGGGTGTGTTCGCGCATGGGCGGGGCGAGGCCCTGGTGCAGACGGTGGACTTCTTCACGCCCATCGTCGACGACCCGTACGACTTCGGGGCGATCGCCGCGGCCAACTCCCTGTCGGATGTGTACGCCATGGGCGGCCGGCCGCTCACCGCACTGGCCATGCTGTGCGCGCCCGAGCGCGCCCTGGCCCCCGAGGTGATCGCGGCCGTGCTGCAGGGCGGGATCGACATCATGCAGCAGGCCGGCTGCTCGGTGGTGGGCGGCCATTCGGTGCGCGACCCCGAACTCAAGTTCGGTTACGCCGTCACGGGCATCGCCAAGCGCCGGCAGTTGCTGCGCAACTCCGGCGTGCGCGTGGGCGACCGGCTGTACCTCACCAAGCCGCTCGGCACGGGCATCCTGTCGACCGCCTTGAAGCAGGGCAAGCTCGCGGCCGCGCTCACGAGGAAGCTCACCGCGCACATGAAGCTGCTGAACCGCGCGGCGTCCGAGGCGGCGGTCGCCGCCGGCGCGCGCGCGGCCACGGACGTCACCGGTTTCGGTCTCCTGGGGCACACCTCGCAGATGGCGGGCGAGTCCGGCGTGACGCTGGTGCTGCGGCCGACCGCGCGCTGGTTCCTGCCGCGCGTGCTGGAACTGCTGGCGGCCGGGGTGGCACCGGGCGGGCTCGCGCGCAATCGCGAGTTCTATTCCGGGCAGGTCGAGGCCTCGGCGTCGGCGGACGCGACACTCACCGACGCCCTGTACGACCCCCAGACCTCCGGCGGGCTGTTCGTGGCGGTGCCGGCGCGGCGCGCGGCGGCGTTCGAGCGGACGCTGCAGCGGCGCCGCGTCTGGAACGTCGCGGCGGGCGAGGCGGTGCGCCGTGAGGCGCATGCCGTGCGACTGGCGGGGCGCGCGTGACGCGGCTCGTATCGAACGCGCGGGAACGAATGGGATCTGGTGGTCCCCGGGGACTTCAAATCCTTGTGTCGGGCACCTTCGGTGTCCGAGGTGGGTTCGATTCCCACGCGTTCCCGCCAATCCTCGGGCTCGCGCTCGTGGCCGGGCTCGTGCTGGCGCCGGGCCGCGCCGGTGCCCAGGCGGCGGCCGATTCCAGCGCGGCCACGCCGCGCGTCGAGGTCGTGGGCGGTGAGCCGGCGCGACTGGACTCGCCGGCCGCGCGTGGTCGCAAGACCGTGGCGGAGCCGGGCAGCAAGGCGGCCAAGGCCGTCACCGTGCGCGACGATGACGATGATGACGACGATGATGAGGTCGAACTGCCGAAACGCCGTCGCGGCCGCGATGTGCGGGAGGTCGA
>JBEBGT010000197.1:0-6611 GCA_040081365.1 Candidatus Eiseniibacteriota bacterium
GGCGACTCACCGGATCCCGAGCCAGTCCTCGAGCAGGAACTGGAAGCGCCCGATGAGCAGCGACAGACGCGACATCACGGTGTAGCCGTAGCCCGCGCCGAACGACACCATGAGGAACACGATGCCGGTGCGCGACGCCACACCGAGCGCACCCGTGTGCTCCCGGCTGTAGAAGAAGAACAGCAGCGAGCTGATGAGCCCGACCAGGAACAGGATGGCGTTGAACGACGACCACAACTCGCCGGTCCACAGCGGCTGCAGGCTGGCCTGGATCTGGGCCACGAGGTCGCTCTGCGCGAAGCCGGTGGTCTTGAGCCCGGCGTACACGCCGATGATCACCGCCAGCGACCAGCGCGACATCCAATCGATCTTCGGGACCAGGCGCGTGAACAGCAGCACGCCCAGCACCGCGGGGATCAGGAACCAGCCGCGGTAGTCACCCGCCGAGGCGGCGAACGGACCGCCCACCGGGGTCACCACCGCCCCGCTCACCGGGTCGTGCCCCGTGAACGTGCGCACGAGGGGATCGATCAGATTGGGGACCACGACGGTCCAGTAGTTGAGCACGATGTAGTAGCCGGCCGACACGCCCACGAACAGGTGCTCGGCGAACTTGTAGAGCGGGTTGTCCTTGTAGAGGAACGAGAAGATGAACAGGGTGAGCAGAGCCGCCAACCACACGCCGAGATCCGCCGAGACGTTCATGGGCGCGCCCCCTTCCGCTTGCTCCAGTGCACGAGGTTGCCCATCACGATGCACAGCGCCACGAACACGTGCGTGAGCGACTGGGCGTCCATGCCCTTGGTGGCCGAGCCGGACTCGCCGCGCAGGCGCTCGTACTCGGCCGCGCCCGCCATACCGCCCATCAACCCGCGCAACTGCCCGGATTGCAGATAGGGATAGAACTCCGGCGTGCTCACCGCGGTGCACCCGGACACCATGGGCAGGTGGAAGCGAGAGTTCACCTGCTGCACCCACTCCTTCGTGCCGGGATAGCCCGCGGAGATGTTCACGAGCAGGACGAAGCTCGAGTAGTCGCGGACGTCCCGCATGATCGGCAGCGTGGCGGTGGGATGACTGTGGTGGTCCTGCGGGAACGTGTGCAGGATGCTCTTGCCCATGAGCACCATAACCGCCTCGTAGCCGGCCTTGTAGCCGAGGTCCGCGTAGTCGACGCCGTACTCGAGCGTCCGGCCCTTGGCGCGATATTCCGCGACGACTTCCTCGAGCGTCTGGTCGACGATGCCGGAACCACCCGTCCACAGGCAGGTCACGACCACGCGACAGTGCCGGTCGAACAACTGGCGCAACGCGGTCTTCATCATCGGCACCATCTCCGGCTTGGAGCCGGGATCGAAGTCCGCCGAGAACAGTACGCGCGAACCTTCGGGCAGCGCGCCGATGGTGTCATGGAACTGCTGGACGGGCTTCGAGGTCCCGAGCGGCAGGCCCACCGGCCACAACAGCGGCCCCAGGGTGAGCACGCCCACGAGCAGGAACAGCCAGCGGCGGTCGAGCCGCTCGAGCGCGGACAGCATCGCGTTCATGCTAGTCCCCCCCGCCCAGATACGAGCGTTCGATGCCGAGGATGACGCGCAGGCCGGTGGCCATGACGCCCATCGCGGCGCCCATGAGGATGGCGCGCTTGGCCGCGTTCTGCGGCACGTTCATGATCCAGTCCTGCATGACGCCCAGATGCAGCGGCTCCGGCAGCCAGTTCGTGGCGGCATCGCCCACCGGCACCCGGCCCAGCATGACGATGAGCGCGGCCACCGCGAGCAGACCGGCCTCGACCGTGCGGATGCGGAAGGCGCGGAAGGCCGCGGACGCGATGTAGAACGCCAGCAGCGCGAACATCGTGCCCTGCATGGGCGAGTAGATGTTGTTGTACAGGAACATCGACCACGTGGATTGATCCTGCCAGTGACGGCCGTCGTGAAGTCCGATGACGATCGTGAACAGCAGCGAGACCACGAGCACGAGCTTGTAAGGCCAGTCCGGTTGGCGGCGAGCGATGCTCTCGAGATTGACCCGCAGCGCATTTGCGCCGCCGAGCGCGAAGCCGAACGCGACCATGATCACCGCGCACTGTTGCAGGAAGTCCGCCGGCACGCTCACCAGGTGGTGTGGCACGAAGAACGACATGATCATGAACAGGCCGATGACGGCCGTGAGCAGGAGCGGCAGTTCGCGCTTCATTGCGTCTGCATCCATTCGGTCAGGCCGTGATGTCCCATCGTCTCGAGCACGCAGCCCACGAGGATGAGCAAGATGACGAACAGCTTGAGCATGTCGGCGCCCTTCAGGCCGCCCACCAGCCGCGGCTCACCCGACAGGTAGGCGCTGGCCGCGAACAGTTCCTCGCCGATGAGCGTGTAATCGCACGCCACCACGAAGAACGGCAACTGGTGCACGTTGGCCGTGCCGGCGACCTGGATCGCTCCGGTCGAGAAGCCCGTCTCGGCGAGCAGCAGCGACTCCCCGTAGAACGAGCCCATGAAGATGTGCGCCGCGGGCCGTTCGCGCAGCATGATGCCGCCGATCTTGGCCGCATAGGCGAACTGTTCGGGCGAGACGAACGTGACCGCGTCGGGGTCGTAGGCTTCCGGCCGGCCGGCGTTCAGGTAGCCGCTCTTCACCATCTCCTGCGCGATCGTGAACGGGATCGGATAGGCGACCGGCACCCGGATCGGTGTCTCGTAGCGCGCCGTCATGCGCGCCACGCTCTCGAGGATCACCAGACCCGCGACGGTCTGGATCTCGTCGATGTCCTGGATCCAGGGCACGTAGAGCACCGGGCGGCCCATCTCGGTCGCGCGTCCGATGGCCTCCTCGATCGCGTCGATGCCCGCGAGCCGGCGCACGAACGGCTTCTTCCCCGACTGCGCCAGCGACATGAAGTAGAGCACGAGCACGAAGAATGCCAGCATCACGGCGAGCACGCTGCTGCGCGTGGTGTTGAACCAGGTCTCGCGCGCGATGGCCGGCCCGGCATTCGCGAGAGCGGGCGTCGTGCCCCCGGGCCCCCACGCCGCGATCCGGTAGAAGTACGGCACGTTCCGGGACACGCCCGCGTCGACTTGTTCACGGATCCCGAAGCCGATCGAATCGACCAGCGTCCAGGGCCCCACGGGCGAAGTGCCGCGTTCGAGCACGTAACCGCTCACGATGCCGCGCCCGAGCGTGTCGTCCGCGGACAGCCGCCACGTGAGGCGCACCGCTGAGCCGGCATCGTTGGGGACGTCGTCGTAGGACAGTCGCGAAGGCGGCGCCGGTACTGCCACCGCCGGTTTCTCGGGCTCGAGCACCGGCACGGGCTCCACCTGGGCCCATGCCGCCGCTGCGCACAGGCCGAAGACCAGGAGGCCGCTCCACCCCACGCGCCGAAGTCCGCCAATGTTCGTCAACGTTCCTCCATGAACGCTTCGGGACTGCCCACCGCCGCTGCCGGGCGTGACGCTAGCAACCGCCGCGGGTGCGGGTCAACGGCTGGTTTGCGAGACCTCCACTCCCGACCGGGATGCTCACCCCGCGATCCGCTCGACATTCGCGCGCGGCACCATCGCGCGCGTGCCGTCGTCCGCGAACTCCACCACGAGCACGCGCACCATCGCCTCGGTGTCGAGCGGCCGCAACTCGGAAGGCAGCTCGATCACGCGCCCGAGCCGGCCGAACCAGGGCTGGCGGATCACCCGCACCACGCTGCCCAGTTCGAGCGAGCCACCGCTCTGCGCCTCGCCAGCGGCCGCACCACCCAGCACACCGTCACCCGGGATCAGCACTTCGGGCCGCAGCACGCCGGCGCGAATCTGCGTCGCGCCGCTCACCGAGGCCACGCGGCCCCGGTTGGCCTGCAGCAGTTGCCACGTGCGCTGCGCCATCTCGATGTGCCCGAAGCCCTCGGTCAGCACGAGCGTGATGCCGAGCGACTCCTGCCCGGTGATCGCCACCCCGAGGTCACGGCCCAGTAACTGCCGCAGGTCCTGATCGTCGAAACCGCCCACGATGAGAGCCGCCACCCCGAGCTCGCGAGCGCGCTGGACCGTGGCGTGCGACACATGCCGGCCGCCCACCACCACCGCCCCGCGGTGCCCGGCCCGTAGGTGCGCGCTCTCGAGCGCGTCGCCGGGCGACGCCGTGGCGATCACGAGCGGACCGTAGGTCTCGCCGCCCACTCCGAAGATGCCCTGCACCAGCGCGCCGCGACTCTCGATGACCACGCCCTCGCCGGGCAGCACCTCGGCGACCACGCCCCGCACGTAGGCCGTGACCTCGACCGGGATGGGCGGCTCGCGCAGCAGCAACTGCCCGGTGACGGTGGAGACGTTCTCGATCACGCCGTCGGCGGGAGACTCCGCCTGGTTCTTCATGAGGCCGAACATCGCCTTGGAGATCGCGACCACCTCACCTCTGCGCACCGTGCTGCCCACGGGGCGCACCAACGCCTGAGTCACCTGCGCCGGGTCGACGCCGAGACGTGACGCCAGGTTCAACGTCTGCACGTTGCCCGGCAGCTCGGCCCGTGCCACGACGTGATCGGGCCCCACGGCCTGCCCGGGTGAGGCCAGCACCTCGCCGCGCAACGGCAGGCGCCGTTCGCGCCGCACCACCGTGTCCGCCGTGACCCGCAGGCCGGGTGTGTAGGAGTGCCCCACGCTCACATCTCCCGCGGATAGAGGTCGAGCGCGCGGTTCCACACGCGCAGCCGGGCGATGCGCGTGGCCGGGTCGTCCGGCAGCGAGAACGGCCGCCGACCGCGCGTGTCGATCACCAGCCCCACACAGCCGCCGCGGATCTCACGGCTCACGGGCTTGCCCCGTCCGGCGCCGAGATCGAAGTGGCGGTCCGGCGTGGCGGTGACACGCACACGGCCGGTGGCCGGCAGCGGCAGGCACACCAGTTCGCCGAACGGCACGAGTCGCGTGGTCGGCGCCCCGGTACCGGGCAGCTCGATGCTCACGCACGGCTGCCCCGCCTTGCCGGCACCGATCGGGGCCACACAGGCCCCGAGCATGACGAGACAATCGCGCTCGAACACCTCGGTGGCCGCCGGCTCGTGCACGGTCGACAGCACCCCCAACTGCGGCGTCATGAAGATACTGTCCACCGCCAGCTCTGTGATGCCTTCGGGCAGGAACGCATCGATCATCATGAGCATCGACTGCGCGCGCCGCGGCGCATGCGACAGCACGCCGCCGGAGCCCACCAACAGCCCCAGGTCCACCAGGTCCACGAGCGTGGCGCCCGAACCGGACTGATCGAACGTGTCGCTGATGTCGCGGGCGGTCTGCTTGCCCTTCAACCCCACCGCCAGCGCCTTGTGCTGCTCGAACGACAGCCGCAACGCTTCGCGGCACAGCGCCTGTTCGATGATGAGCTCGTCGAGCGTCTGCGGGATGGTCGTCGGGCGGATCATCTTGTTCTTGATGCGATTGCGCAGGTCGGTCTCGTCGACCGGGAACGGGACCCAGCGCAGGATGTTGGCGAGCCCGGCTTCGGCCATGACGTTCGAGACCGAGTAGCTCATGCCGAGGTTCGCGGAGACCGTGCGGTTGAACACCGTCTCGTCGCCGAGCTCGGCGCGGAACACCGAGAACACGTCGGTGGTGGCGCCACCGATGTCCACGCCGACGACGGCCATGCCGTCGCGCTTCGCGACCTTCTCGATGATGAGCCCCACCGCGCCCGGCGTGGGCATGATCGGCACCGGCGACCACGTCATGAGCTTCTTGTAACCGGGCGCGTGCGCCATGACGTGTTCCATGAACAGGTCGTGGATGGCGTCGCGGGCCGGCTTCAAGTTCTCGCGTTCGAGCGTCGGGCGAAGGTTCGGCACCACGCTCAGCGCGGTGCGCGACGACAACACTTCCGACACCAGTGCCGCGGCATCCTGGTTGCCGGCGTAGATCACGGGCAGCTCGTAGCCGGCGCCGAGGCGCGCGCGCGGATCGGCGGCGGCGATGATCTCGGCCATCTCGGTGACACGGCGCACGTCACCACCGTCGGTACCGCCGGAAAGCAGGATCATGTCGGGCCGCAGCTGGCGCAGCCGGCGGATCTTCTCGTGGGGCCGCCGGCCATCGTTGAGTGCGATGACGTCCATGACGATGGCACCGGCCCCGAGCGCGGCGCGTTGCGCGCTCTCGCCCGTCATCTGCAGGACCAGCCCCGACACCATCATCTGCAACCCGCCGCCGGCGCTCGACGTGCTGAGGTAGAGGTCGACGCCGTCGTCCCCCTGCTGCGGCGACAGGATACGGTCGCCGTCCAGCAGCCTGCGGCCGCGCAGCTCCTCGACCTCGCGCACCGCGTTCAGCACGCCGCGCGTCACGTCCTCGAACGGGGCCTCGACCGTGGTCGGCGCCTCGCCGCGCGTCACGAGACGGTAGCCCTCCGGGCCACGCTCGATGAGGATGGCCTTGGTGGTCGTGGAGCCGCAATCGGTGGCGAGGATCGAGCGGATCGCATCCGGCGGCGGGATCACGAGCGCTCACCGGTGTGCGGGGCCGTGCTGCGCGCCGCGGTCTCGCGCTCCTCGGCGGCCTGCTCGATCGCGACGCGCTCGAAGCACTCACCGTCGCGGCGCTCCACGAGCTGGGCCAGCCGGCGAT
>JBEBGT010000658.1:0-1699 GCA_040081365.1 Candidatus Eiseniibacteriota bacterium
GCATGGGCACGTTCGGCAGCGGGTCGCGGCTGATCTTGATGTAGTCCGGTCCGCCGGCCACGCCCACCGGGTACACCTTCACGAGGTGGGCACCCCTGGCCATGGCGTGGAGGATCTCGTTGGTGGTGTAAGCCCCCGGGCAGTAGAACGTGGCGGTCTCGCGCGCCACGGCCGCCGCTTCGTCCGAGATGTTGGGCGCGATCAGGAAGCGCGCGCCCGCGGCCACCGCCGCCACGGCCTCGGCGCGCGTGAGCACGGTGCCGGCGCCGATGATCACGCCGGCCGGAGCCTCGGCCACGAGCGCGCGCATGACGGCGGGCGCATCGGGCACGGAGTACGTGACCTCGATCAGCTTCATGCCGCCGCGGATCACCGCGCGCGCGGCACCCAGCGCGGCCTCGGGGGTGGCGGCACGGATCACCGACACCAACCGCTCGGAGCGGAACACGTCGAACACCTGTGCGGGAGTCACCGTGGGGTTGGCCATGCGCGCGACTCTAAGGACCGCGCGCGGACCCGTCCACCCCTCGGCGGGCCGCGTCACAGGGTCCTGACGAGCGGGCCGGCCAGTGCGCGCATGTTGTGGGCACGGCCGCACGGGCCGTGCACGCTGTGGCATATTGCCACTCGAACCGCAGCCCCCCGAGTGCCGATACGCGTGGACCCGTTCCCACTTCCCGGAGAAGCGCCTTGTCCTCGAAAGCCGCCAAGTCCTCGTTGTCGCGTCGTCCGCCCGTCTGGTTGTGGATCGCGGCCGTGCCCGTGGTGCTGTTCGGGCTCGCCTGGGGCGCGCTCGTGGTGCTGCTGCCACCGGCGCGCGCCACGCAGTTGGTGCGCGAACAGCTCGCCAAGAGCCTCGCGCGCGACGTGCGCTTCGAGGGCGTGAAGCTGTCGCTGTGGCCGCCGGTGCGGTTGTCGGTCAAGAAGCTCGAGCTCGCCGAGCCGGGCGGCTTCGCGCAGGGCGCGGCGTTCTCGTGCGCGTCGCTCGACCTCGACCTCGACGTCATGGCGCTGTTGGCCAAGCGCGTGAAGGTGCGCCGGCTGGTGCTCGATGGTCCCGCCATCCACCTGTTGCTGCGCGCGGACGGCACCACCAACTTCGACGGCCTGGGGGCTGCGCCCAAGCCCGGCGCGCACGCCCCGCCGCCGCTGGATCTCGATGTGCGCGAGTTCGGTGTGCGCGCGGGCCAGGTGCTGCTCGACGACATGGCCGCGGAGCGCCGCGTCACGTTCGGCGTGTCCACCCGCATGAGCCTCACCGCCGAGCAGGGCGGCACGCGCATCGGCACGGGCGGCGACACCAAGCTCAGCGGGCTCGCGTTCGGGCCGTTGAGCGCGGCGCGCGTGAGCGACCTGAACCAGGGCCTCGCCAAGCTCGAATGGAAGCTCGAGCACAAGGGCAAGTACGACGCCAGACTCAACCGGCTGGCGCTCGAGACGCTGGCGCTGCGGCTGGGCGGTACGCAGTTGGCGCTCTCGGGGCTCGTCGACAGCGTGGGCCCGCGGGCGCGCTACGACATGAAGGCGCGTGGCACGAACCTCGACCTCGAGCAGGTGCTGTCGTGGGTCTCGGTGGCGGATGCCAACGCCGTGAAGGGCCTGTCGGGCCACGGCACGGTGGCGTTCGACCTCGCCGCGCGCGGCAGCGCCGCCCCGGGCGCGCTGCCCGTCGTGACCGGCGTGCTCACGCCTGTCTCTT
>JBEBGT010000659.1:0-1694 GCA_040081365.1 Candidatus Eiseniibacteriota bacterium
AAGATGCTGGTCACGCCGATCATCTTATGCACGATCGTCACCGGCATCGCGGGCATGGGGGATCTCAAGAAGGTCGGGCGCGTGGGCGGCAAGGCGCTGCTCTACTTCGAGCTGGTGTCCACGTTCGCGCTCGCGGTGGGGCTGGTGGTGGCCAACGTGGTGCGCCCGGGAGCCGGCTTCAACGTGGACCCGGCCACGCTCGACGCCTCGAAGGTGGCGGAGTACGCCACGCGGGCGCATGGCAAGGGCATCGTGGACCTGCTGCTCGACGTGATCCCAGCCACGGTGCTGGACCCGTTCGTGCACGGCGACGTGCTGCAGGTGGTGCTCATCGGCATCCTGTTCGGCTTCGCCATCGCCACACTGGGCGCGGCCGGTCACCGCATCACGCACGGCATCGAGCTGGCAGGCAAGGCGGTGTTCGCGGTCGCCAACCTGGTCATGAAGGCCGCACCCGTGGGCGCGTTCGGCGCCATGGCATTCACCATCGGCAAGTACGGGCTGGCCTCCCTGGTGCCTCTCGCACGGCTCATCGGCAGCGTGTACCTCACGAGCGCGCTGTTCGTGCTGGTGGTGCTGGGCCTGATCGCCCGCTTCACGGGCTTCCGCATCGTGCGCTTCATCGCGTATCTCAAAGACGAGCTGTTCATCGTGCTGGGCACGAGCTCGTCCGAGAGCGCGCTGCCACGGCTCATGCAGAAGCTCGAACGCCTGGGCTGCTCGCGTTCGGTGGTGGGGCTGGTGGTGCCCACGGGCTACTCGTTCAACCTGGACGGCACCAACATCTACATGACGATGGCGGCGCTGTTCATCGCGCAGGCCACGAACACGCCACTCACGCTCACCCAGCAGCTCACCATCCTGGGCGTGGCCATGCTCACCTCGAAGGGCGCCAGCGGCATCACCGGCGCGGGCTTCGTGACACTGGCCGCCACGCTGGCGGTGGTGCCCACCATCCCGCTCGCGGGCATGGCGCTGGTGCTGGGCATCGACCGCTTCCTGAGCGAGTGCCGGGCGATCACCAACTTCATCGGCAATGGTGTGGCGACCGTCGTGGTGTCGCGCTGGGAAGGCGAGCTCGATCGCGAACAGATGGCGCGCGTGCTGGCGGGTGAGGCGCCGGGCACGGACGGGCGCTGACTCCTAACCCCGCGGCACCACCAGCCGGGCCAGCGCGTCGTGCGCGACCATGGCGTGCACGCCGCGCACGCCGTTCACGATCTGTGTCACGTGCAGGTCCACCACCAGTGACGCCAGCGCCAGCGCCTGGGTGCGGCCGCAGCCCAACTGCTCGTCCAGCAGGTCGAGCATGTCCGAGAGCGCGTCCGCGGTGGCCTCGTCGAGGTCCTCGTGGAAGCCGAACGTGACCCAACCCTGCGGCGTGCGCGCACGCGGACGCGCCAGCACGATGTCCGGCCGCAAGTGGAACTCCAGCTCGGCAGCCTCGAACGGCGCTTCGAGCGCGGGGCCCGCCACTTCCCCGTCGCCCTGCAGCGCGTGGCCGTCGCCGGCCGAGAACAGCGCGCCGTCGACCGGGATGGGCAGGAACAGCGTGCTGCCCGCCACGAGTTCCTTGCAGTCGATGTTGCCGCCGCATGCGCGCGGCGGGCTGGTGGGGTGCCGGCCGGGCAGGTCGGGCGGCATGCCCATGATCCCCAGGAACGGCCGCAGCTCCACCGTGCGCCCCTGCGCGT